>CAIKSH010000273.1 GCA_903830015.1 uncultured Solirubrobacterales bacterium
ACGACGACCGCTTCTCGCGGATCACCCTCACCGTCGACGGCGCCGTCCACCCGATCGACCAGGTGACCAAGCAGCTCCACAAGCTGGTCAACGTGCTCAAGATCCGCGACCTCGAGCCCGAGGAGAGCGTCGCCCGCGAGCTGGCGCTGTTCAAGGTGTCGGTCGACGGCGCCCAGCGTGGCGAGGCGATGCAGATCTGCAGCATCTTCCGCGGCCGCGTCGTCGACGTGGACCGGCGCTCGCTGATCTTCGAAATCACCGGCACCAACGAGAAGATCGAGGCCTTCGAGCAGATGCTGCGCCCGCTCGGCATGGTCGAGATGATGCGCACCGGCGAGATCGCCATAGCGCGCGGCCGCGCCGAAACCTGATCCTCCGCGGTCCGTAGGGCCGGCCTGGCCCGTATAAAGCCCGAGATGGCCACAGTCGGCACGACCAGCCCCGGCGCCTTCGCGCTGGCCCCGCAGGACGAGGAGCGCCTCCACGACCGCATCGGCGAGGCGCTCGCCCGCGCCCGGCGCAGCGGCCGCGAGGTGCTCGCAGCGGTGACCGTTGAGCTGCCCGCCGACGTCGACCCGGCCGAGGTGGTGATCGGCTCCCGGGCCGGCGGCGAGCCGTGGTTCTGCTGCGAGCAGCCCGAGCGCGACCGCGCCGCCCTGGCCACGCTGGGAGCGGTGACCCGGCTGGAGGCTTCGGGGCCCGGCCGCTTCACCGAGCTCGCCGGCCTCTGGCGCCGCCTTGCCCGCGAGGCGGCCTGCGACGCCCCTCACGGCCCGGCCGAATCCGGCCCGCTGGCTGTCGGCGGCTTCTCCTTCGCGCCGGAGGGCGGCAGCGCGCCCCACTGGGGCGGCTTTCGCCCGGCCTCGCTCCACGTGCCCGAGGTCGCCCTGAGCCGCCGCGGCGAGGTCGTCCTGCTGACCCTCTGCGCCGCCGTCCAGCCCGACGACGACGCAGGACAGGTCACCGAATCGCTGGCCGCCCGCGCCGCCGCGCTGGAGCGCCGCCCGCTGCCGCTGGTCGACCCGGACCCGACCGTGCGCGCCCGCATCACGGGAACGATGCCGCCCGAGCACTACGAGGACGCCGTAGCCCGTGCCGTCGAGCAGGTCCGGGCCGGACGCCTGGAAAAGGTCGTCCTGGCCCGCGAGGTGCAGGTCCACGCCTCCCAGCCCCACGACGCACCGGCGATATACGGCCTCCTGCGCGAGGCGTTCACCGGCTGCCACGTGATCGCCGTTGGCCGCGGGGAGCGGGCCTTCCTCTCGGCCAGCCCCGAGCTGCTGGTGCGCCGGCAGGGGCTGAGGGCCTCGACGCTGGCCCTGGCCGGCTCGGTCGGGCGCAGCTCGGACCCGGCGACCGACGCCCACCTGGGCGAGCAGCTGATGCGCTCCCCCAAGGACCGCGAGGAGCAGGCGATCGTCGTGCGGCGGATCGTCCGCACGCTCTCCCCGCTCAGCGTCTGGGTCACCGCCCCCGAGGAGCCGATGCTCGCCCGCGTGGCCAACATCCAGCACCTGGCCACGCCGATCCGCGCCCAGCTGCGCGAGCCGGTGCCGGTGATCGAGCTCGCCGGCCTGCTCCACCCGACCCCGGCGGTCGGCGGGGAGCCGCGCGAGGAGGCCGAGCCGCTGATTCCGGCGCTGGAGGGTCTGGACCGGGGCTGGTATGCCGGCCCGGTGGGCTGGACCGACGTCAACGAGGACGGCGAGTTCTGCGTCGCGCTGCGCTGCGCCCTGCTCGACGGCCCGGTCGCCCGCTGCTACGCCGGTGTCGGCGTTGTGCGGGACTCCGACCCGGCGGCCGAGCTGGCCGAGACCGAGGTAAAGCTCCAGGCGCTGCTGCCGGCCCTGGCCGGCTAGGCCGAGATCGCCGCCACGGCGGCCCGGCTGGCCGCGGCGCGCGCCTCGATGGAGGCGGCGCGGTCGGTCCTCACGTGCACCAGCTGCGTCCCGGAGCTGGTCAGGCCGTGCGCCAGCGCGGCGGAGAGCTCCTCCGGCGTCGAAGCCTCGAGCAGGTGCAGGCCGAAGGCGGCCGCGACGCCGGGGATATCGAGCCCGGTGGGGGTGAGGACGTGCTGCTCGTAGAGGTCGGTCTCCGCGGCGATGGCCAGGCCGTCGAAGATCGCCCCGCCGCCGTTGTCGACCAGGACGATGGTCAGCGGCGCCCCGAGCCTCCGGGCGCTGAGCAGGGAGCCGATGTCGTGGGCGAACGCGACGTCGCCGAGCAGCAGGACGACGGGGTCCGGCGAGCCGGCGGCCAGGCCGTAGGCGGTGGCGATCGTCCCGTCGATCCCGTTGGCTCCCCGGTTGGAGAGGATGCGCGGCGGGTCATCGCGCCGGGGGAAGAAGTTCTCCACGTCCCGCACCGGCAGGGAGGAGGCGACCAGGAGCGTCGCCTCGGCGGGGAGGGCCCCTCCAAGCTCGAGAACGACCCGGGGCTCGCTGAGCTCATCGCCGAGCGAACCGGCGATCGCATCGGCGACGCGGTCGTCGGCGCTGCGCCAGCCGCCCAGCCAGTCGCCGGGCCCGGCGCCGCCGGCCTGGGCGAGCGCCTCGAGAAGGGCGGCGGGGGGAACGTCGATCACCAGGTCGCTGCCGGAGTCCGGGTCCTGCCAGGCGCCGTGCGGGTCCACGAGCACGCCGATCGCCTCCAGGCCGGCCAGCCAGCCACGCAGTCGCTTGGAGGTCGGCAGGTCGCCGATCCTCAGTACCGCGGCCGGCGCCGCCGCTTCGGCGAAGGCCGGCGAGCCGAGCAGGGCGTGGTAGTGGGCCACCGCCCCGTCTCCGCGGCGCAGGCCGCTGAGCGCGTCGGCGAGCACCGGCCAGCCGGTCGCCTGCGTGAAGGCCGCCGCGGCTTCGGCCAGGCGGGCCGGGTCCTCGTCCTCGATCCGGCCGGCCACGACGATGCCGTTGGCCGCGGCGCCGACGACGGGAGCCAGCGCCTGGGCGGCGCGCTCGCCGGAGGGCGGAGCGTTCACCTGCGCCACCCAGGGGCGCCCGTCGGGGCGTCCGGCGGTCTCCCCGGTGTCGGCGGGCAGCTCGCCGTCGGGGACCAGCGGCTCGCGGAACGGGAAGTTGAGGTGTACCGGCCCGGGCCGCGGTCCCAGCGCGGTGGCCACGGCGCGGCAGGCCAGGGAACGGATCCAGCGGACGGTCGGGCCGTCGGCACGCTCGACGCCGACCTCGACGAACATCGAGACGGCGTCGCCGTAGAGCTTGACCTGGTCGATCGCCTGGCCGGCGCCGACGTCGCGCAGCTCCGGCGGCCGGTCGGCGGTGCAGACGATCAGGGGCACGCGGGCCTCACGCGCCTCGATCACCGCCGGCAGGTAGTTGGCCGCCGCCGTGCCCGAGGTGCAGACCAGGACCGCCGGCCGGCCGGTCGCCTTGGCCAGCCCGAGGGCGAAGAAGCCGGCCGAGCGCTCGTCGACCTGGGAGAAGACGGGGAAGCCGCCGTCCCGGCCGAGCGCGAGCAGGAGCGGGGTGGAGCGCGATCCGGGGGAGCTGACCGCGCCGGCGATGGCGCTGCGCCCCAGTTCCTGCGCGAAGGCGCGCATCAGGACGTGGCTGTCGTTGGCGGCGGTCATGATCGCTGGTGATGACGGGTACGGATCTGCTCCTGCACGGGTTCGCCGGTAACGGCGCCTCCTGGGACCCGGTTATCCAAGCAGCCGCCGACGGCCGGTGGCGGCCGAAAGCGCCCGACCTTCCCGGCCACCGCGGCGAGCCCCTCGTACCCGGAGAGCGCCTGCCCCAGCTGGCCGCGCGCCTGGCCTCCCGGTACGGGCCGGCGGGGACGCTGGCCGGCTATTCGATGGGAGGCCGGATCGCGCTGCAGATGGCCCTCGACCACCCCGGCTGCGCCGGGCGGCTGGTCCTCGTCTCCACCGGCGCCGGCATCACCGACCCGAAGGAGCGCCAGGCGCGCGCCGAAGCCGACGAGGAGCTCGCCGGGCGCTTTGCCGATATCGATCGATCCGCGGTCGCCGACCTCTGGCTCTCCACGCCGCTCTTCGCCGGCGACCCACCACAGGCCCAGGAGCTCGCGCGGGCGCAGATCGAAGCCAGCGACCCGGCCGGCCTGGCCGGCGCCCTGCGCGCCTTCGGGCCGGGAGGGATGGAGCCGCTCTGGCCGCGACTGGGCGAGCTGGCCATCCCCGTGACCATCGTCGCCGGTGAACGCGACCGGCGCTACGTGGAGATCGGGGAGGCGATGGCCGAGGCGATTCCCGGCTCGCGCCTGGTCGTCGTCCCCGGCGCCGGCCACGCCCTGCTGCGCGAGGCTCCCGAAGCGGTGGCGCCGCTGGTTGCCCCCTAGGGAGCCGGGTCCACGCCGAGGCCCGGCGCGGCCGGAACGGCGACCATGCCGTCCACCGGCGCCAGGACGCCGGGATCGATCTCCGGGAAGCGGTCGAGCGTGGCCAGGCCGCAGGGCAGCGAGAGGGCCAGCGCCGCGGCGCAGTGGACGGCGGCGGCGATGCCCAGCGGCCCGTCCAGGGAGGAGGACACGTAGACCAGGGCGCCGCCGGCCCGGGCCAGCTCGGCCTGGGCGAGCAGCCCCGAAATCCCGCCGGCGCGGGAGACCTTCAGGCAGACGGCGTCGGCCACGTCGCCGGCCAGCGCTCCCGGCTCGGCGGTTGTCTCGTCGGCGGCGATCGGCACGCTGACGCGCGCCCGCAGGTCCCTCAGGGCGTCGGCGCCGTGCACCGGCTCCTCGACCAGCTCGATCCCGGCGCCGGCCATCGCGTTGATGCGGGCGACCGCCTCGGCCACCGTCCAGGCGCCGTTGGCGTCGACGCGAATCGCCGGGCCATCCCCGATCGCCGCGCGAACGGCGTGGACGCGGTCGATGTCTTCCGGGTCGCCGGCCTTCACCTTCACGCAGCGAAAGCCGGCTTCGACCGCCGCGGCCGCCTCGGCGGCGGCGACGCCGGGTTCGCCGGCACCGACGGTCGCGTTCACCTCCACCGCGGCCGGCCGGCGGTCGGTCAGCAGCTCGAGCACAGGGCGCCCGTCGCGCCGGCCGGCCAGGTCCCAGAGCGCGAGGTCGACCGCGGCCAGCGCCTGGGGGAGGGCCGAACCCTGGGCGGCGGCCTCCAGGGCCTGGGGCCCGCGGGCATCCGGCGGGCAGGCCTCCAGGGCCTCGACCTGGCGTTCCAGGGCGGCCAGGCACTCGCGGTCGCTCACGCCGTCGTAGGGCTCGAGCGGCGCGGCCTCGCCCCAGCCGAAGTTCCCTTCGCCGTCCTCCAGGCGCAGGAGCAGCAGCTCGCGGCGGTCGAGCTCGCCGGCGGCGGTCTTAAGCGCGGGCCGGACCGCCAGGCTGCGCCGCTCGACCTGCGCCTTCATCTCAGCCGATCAGGACGCCGGCGGAGAGCAGCACGCAGAAGGCGAACTCGAGCAGGCCGGTCCGGGCGAGGGCCTCGTTGAGCGTGGGTCCGTCGCTGCGGGTGGAGACGGTGCGCACGAGCGGCACGGCGATCGGCACGGTGAGGAAGACCAGCAGCACCCACGGGCCCAGCGAGCCGAAGAGCCACGGGGTCAGCGCGGTGAGGTAGGCCAGGGCGACCATGGCGGCAAAGAGGCGGCGGGTCCGCTCGCGGCCGAGCCGGACGGCCAGCGTGCGCTTTCCGGCCTGGCGATCGGTGTCCAGGTCGCGGACGTTGTTGACCACGAGGATCGCCGAGGCCAGCAGCCCGACCGGGACGGCCAGCGCCACCGCCTCCCACTCCAGCGACACGCGCTGGACGTAGTAGGAGCCGGTGACCGCGACCAGCCCGAAGAAGGTGAAGACGAAGAGCTCGCCGAAGCCCTCGTAGCCGTAGGGGCGCGGGCCGCCGGTGTAGAGGACGCCGGCGAGGATCGAGGCGGCGCCGATCAGCAGCAGAACCGGGCCGGCGACGTAGATCAGGTAGACGCCGAAGAGGATGGCCAGGCCGAAGCTCGCGTAGGTGGCGATCAGCACCTGCCGGGGCGGGACCAGGCCGCCCGCGGTCACGCGGACCGGACCCAGCCGCTCCTCGGTGTCGGCCCCGCGCCGCGCGTCGGAGTAGTCGTTGGAGAGGTTGGTCCCCACCTGGATGAAGAGGGCGCCCAGGAGCGCGGCGGCGAAAGCCAGCCAGTCGAGCGGCCCCTCGACCCAGGCCAGCGAGGTTCCGACGAGCACCGGGGCCACGGCGGCCGGCAGCGTCCGCGGCCGGGCGGCCATCAGCCAGATCCGCCACCCGGCCGGCCGCGGGACGACGGCTTGGTCCGGAGGGGGCACGGTCAGGGCCGCTTCGGGAACTTCCCGAAGTCGGGCCGGCGCTTCTCGACGTAGGCGTCCCGGCCTTCCTGGGCCTCGTCGGACATGTAGAAGAGGAGAGTCGCGTCGCCGGCCAGCTGCTGGACCCCGGCCAGGCCGTCGTCGGCGGCGTTGAAGGAGGCCTTCAGCATCCGCAGGGCCAGCGGCGAGAGCTCGAGCATCTCGCGGCACCACTGCACCGTCTCCTCCTCGAGCGCCTCGATCGGAACCACCTGGTTGACCAGGCCCCAGTCCAGCGCCGTTTCGGCGTCGTACTGGCGGCAGAGGAACCAGATCTCCTTGGCGCGCTTCTGGCCGATCTG
>CAIKSH010000274.1 GCA_903830015.1 uncultured Solirubrobacterales bacterium
GCCGCCCGGGAGGCCCGGGCCGAGCAGGGCCGCAAGGCCTGGGAGGCCGAGCAGCGCCGACGGGAGGCCGAGGGCGGCACCGACGCGAACGACCCGTTCGCCTCCCAGGTCCCCGACCACTCGGTGGTCCACCGCTACGCGCGCTGCCTCTCCTACCCGGAATGGGGCGTGGGCACGGTGAGCGGGATCTACTTCACCGGCGAGGGCGACGATGTCCAGCAGTGGGCCCGGGTCCGCTTCCAGGCCGGGGTGCGCACCGTCCCCGCCGGCAGCCTGCAGTTCGTCGACTTCTCCAAGCCCGACGAGGGGGCCGACCGCGTGGAGCGGTTCATGACCGCCGCCCGCCACGCCATGGCCGAGGGCCAGTACGCGCTGGCCGCCCGGCGCCTGGTCTACGCCCGCGACGCCGAGCCCAAGAACCCGGCGGTGCTGCGGCTGATGACGCTCGCCTTCTTCCAGGCCGGCGAGCTGCCGGCCGCCGGCCGTGCCGTGCGCGACTGGGCCCGGGTCGAGCCCGACCGGCCGGCACCGCGCCGCTTTGCCTCGCGCATCTACGAGGCGATGGGCTCGCTCCCGATGGCCATCGAGGCCGCCCAGGAAGCGGCCGAGCGGGCCCCGAAGGACGCCGACGCCTGGGAGCGGATCGGGCGGCTGGCGCTGCGCAGCGGCGACCGGGCGCTGGCCATCGCCTCCTTCGAGAAGGCCCGGTCGCTCGGCCCGAGCGTCGACGGGTTGCTCGACCTTGCGTTGGCCCTTCACCTGGCCGGCGACACCGGAGGCGAGCTGACCGCCTGCGAGCAGGCCACGGCCCTCGACCCCGACTCGGCGCCGGCCTGGTCACGGCTGGCCCACGCGCTCGCCCGGGGCGACCGGGTCGGTGATGCGATCGCGGCGGCCGAGCGGGCGCTGGCCCTGGAGCCTGACGACGAGGACGTGTCGCTGCTGCTCGACGACCTGCGCGAGCGCGAGGCGCGGGTCCTGCCCGCGGCCTGAGGCCCGTCACGCGGCTGTTCGCCGCCGGTCAAAGGAGTGACGGGATATTCCGCACGGGCAACTAACGGAGTTCCACGGTGTTGACAGGGAAGATGAGCATCAAGCCTTACCTGACGGTGATTACGGCCACGGTGGCACTGGCCAGCCTTGCGCTGGCCTTCCCGGCGGCAGGGCAGGGCGCCGAGACGGGAATCAACTCGCAGGACCTTTCCGCCCCGGATACGGTCAGCCGCGCCTCCGACCTGCACGCCAAGTGGATCCGCCGGTTCGTGCGCTGGGACGAGATCCAGCCGACCCGCGGCGGCCCGTTCAGCTCGAGCGTCGTCAGCTACCTGGACGAGCTTACGTCGCTGGCGGCGATCAAGGGCCACAAGGTGCAGCTCACCCTGATCGGCGCCCCGCAGTGGGCCAACGGCTCCAGCGACCACCTGGTGCCGCCCTCCAACCCCAGCGAGTTCGCCAGCTCCTTTGCCGCCCCGCTGGCCCGCCGGTACGCCGGCAAGGTCCAGGCCTGGGAGGTCTGGAACGAGCCCGACGAGCCCGAGTTCTGGCACGGAACGACCCCCGGGGCTGGGGCCTACGCCGCCCTGCTCAAGCCGACCTACGCGGCGATCAAGACTGCCGACCCGTCGGCGCTGGTCTTCGGCGGCCCGCTCACCGGCAACAACTACCGCTTCGTCGAGGATCTCTACAAGGTCGGCGCCGGCGGGTCGTTCGACGGCATCTCGGTTCACACCGACACCGCCTGCAACCTCAAGGCGCCATCGGACTTCTACCGCGAGGACGGGCGGATCGGCCGCTTCACCTTCCTGGGCTTCCGCGAGGTCCACGACGTCATGGCCGCCAACGGGGACGGCGCCAAGCCGATCATGATGAGCGAGCTGGGGTGGTCGACCACCACCACCCGCTGCGGACGCGGCGTCTGGGCGGGCCAGAAGGACGCCGGGGTCAGCGAGGCGGCCCAGGCGGCCTACCTCCAGCAGGCCTACCACTGCCTGGCCCAGTACGACTACGTGAACGCCGGGGTCTGGTACACGCTGCGCGACACCTCGACCACCGACACCGAGCTGAGCCGCTACGGGCTTATGGGCTACGGCTTCGCCCAAAAGCCCTCCTACGCCACCATGGCCTCGGTCGGCCGCGACGGCGACCGGCTGACCGGGGCCTGCGGCGACTTCGAAGGCCCGAAGCTGACCGTCTACGAGCCGACCGACAACGTCCTCTACAACGACAAGCTCGAGCTCTCGGCCTCGGCCAGCGACGCGCTCAGCCCCATCTCGCGGATCCGCTTCTCGGTCGGCGGCAAGGGAATCGGGACCCTCAGGGCGCCCAAGAACGACGAGCGGTTCACCCGGACCTGGTGGCGCGCCGCCGAACAGCCCTACGGACCGGTGAAGATCCTCGCCGAGGCCTCCGACTCCTACGGCAACAAGGTCACCCGCGAGATCACGGTCACCCACGTAAACCCGAAGACCCTCCCGCGCCAGAAGACGAGGCTGAAGCTCAATCTCTCGGGCAAGGGCAAGCGCCGGACGGTCACCGGGAAGATCGCGATCGCCGGAACCCAGCTCGCGCCGACCGGGAAGATGAAGCTCTCCTGGCAGCGCAAGAGCGGCAGCCGGTGGGTCACCCGTTCGCGGCGGGCCATGTTCGCCCACGCCGACATCAAGGTCTCGCGCCGGCTCTCCTCCGGGCTCTGGCGCGTGCGCGTGAGCTATCCGGGCCAGAAGCCGTTCACTTCGGTGACGGCTACC
>CAIKSH010000275.1 GCA_903830015.1 uncultured Solirubrobacterales bacterium
AGGCCAAGGCCGTCGTCGACGAGGCGCCCAAGCCGGTCAAGGAAGGCATCGAGCGCGAGGAGGCCGACAAGCTCAAGGCCGAGCTCGAGGAGGCCGGGGGCACCGTCGAAATCAAGTAGGCAGCCCCGCTTCGCGCAGTACCGAAGGGCGCCCTCCGGGGCGCCCTTCGTCGTTTCGGAACCGTCCGCCCGCGGTGGTCGAATGGGCCCGTGAGGGTCGGGGAGGAGATAAAGGCGCTGCGGGGCAGCCACCGCTACGTGATCGTCTTCGTCCTCGTCCTGGCGATCATCATGGTCTCGATCGCCCTGCCGCCCGACAACTCGGGCCGCGGCCTGCTGATGATCGCGCTCACCGCGCTGACCCTCGTCGTCGCCGTCTGGCTCTCGGGCACGACGGCCTGGACGCCCCGGATCGCCGTCGGCCTGGTCATCTTCGCCGCCGTGGCCGCCGCCTGCTCCTGGCTGATTCCGGGGGTCAAGGACGAGGTCGGGGTCGCCACCCGCCTGGTCGTCCTTTCGGTGGTGATGGTCCTTCCCCTGGTGATCGGCGAGGGTGCCTACCGGTCGATGAAGCAGGACGGGGTGACCCTCGGCGTGGTCTTCGGGGCGATCGCCAATTACCTGCTGATCGCCGTTGGCTTTGCCGTCATCTACGCGATAACCAGCGACATCGAGACGGCTCCGTTCTTTGCCGGCATGAAGGTGATGAAGTTCGGTTACTTCCCGGACTTCATGTACTTCTCGGTGGTCACCCAGAGCACCGTGGGCTACGGCGACTTCGTCCCGGCCACCGGCGCCGGCCGGGCGTTCGCGTCGGTGCAGGCGCTGATGGGCCAGCTCTACCTGGTCAGCGTCGTGGCCATCGTCGTCGGCAACTTCGGGCAGGGCACCGAGCGCCAGCGCAAGAAGCAGCAGCAGAAGATGAAGGAGCTCCACAAAGAGGTCACGCAGCTCGAGGCCGACCAGAAGGACGACAAGAAGGACGGCGAGGACGAAAAGCAGTAGGAGGAGGAGCGGCCCCCCGCCCAGGCTGGGCTTCCGGCACCCCGTGACAGCCGGGGGAGGGTGCTGTACCCTTCCGGCGTCGGTCGATAGTCGCAGCCATCCAGTAGCGGTCGCCCCGCCACATACGGGGACGGTCGGGATGGGGTCCGTGAGTGCCGACGCGCCCCGCAGGTGGGGTCAGGTAGCGCTGTGCTATCTTCATTGGTCGCGTCGCAGTCCGGGCGCGCCTCGTCGTCCCGTCCCTCCAGTACCCCAGGAGTCGCCGCTTGTCCAGCGCAGACGTTTCTCGCACGCGCCGCAGCTTCGCGCGCCTTTCCCCCGTAGTAGATGTCCCCAACCTGATCGATATCCAGAAGCGCTCGTTCGAGCAGCTCGTTGACCCTGTCAGCGGCGGCCTGCGCGAGACGATCGACGACATCTCGCCGATCGAGGACTACACCGGCAATCTCGCCATCCAGTTCGGCGAGATCGCCTTCGAGGCCCCGGTTGCCTCGATCGAGGAGTGCCGCGAGAAGGACCTCACCTACGCGCGCCCGCTCTCGGTGACCGTCGCCTTCATCAACCACGAGACCGGCGAGATACGCGAGCAGCAGGTCTTCATGGGCGACTTCCCGTGGATGACCGACC
>CAIKSH010000276.1 GCA_903830015.1 uncultured Solirubrobacterales bacterium
ATCCCGCCCGGCTCGCGGAAGTAGAGCGAGTGGAAGTAGTGGCGGTCGACGAAGCCTGAGCTGGGCACGCCGGCCTGGCCCACCTTCTCGATCCAGCCGGGAAGGTCGGCATCCCAGGTACCCCACGCCACGTGGTGGACGGTCCCGGCACCCGGGCGGCCGGGCTCCGGCGGGGCCGGATCGAAGGCGATCCAGCCGCCGCGCGTCTCGCCGCGCAGGGTAAAGCGCTCCTCGTCACCGTCGCGCTCGGCGCCCATCAGGCGCTCGAGCATCGCCGCCGAGCCGTCCGGCAGGGCGCTGTAGGCGCGCACGCCCTCGAAGCCGCGCAGGGCCATCGCCTCGGGGATCTCGGGGTGCACGGCGGTGAGCGGCGCGTCGCCGCTGGAGTCAACCACGAGCTCGTGGCCCATTCCCTCCGGGTCGGCGAAGAGCAGCCGGTCGCCGTCGCGGACGGTCTCGACGCCCTCGGCGGAGAGCCGGCCTTCCCAGAAGTCGATCGCCTCCGGCGAGCCGACCCGGTGGACGATCCGGTGGACCATGCCGGCGCCCGGGCGACCGGGGGCAGCGCCGGGGTATTCGAAGAAGGTCAGGTCGGCGCCGGGGCGCGCGTTCTCGTCGCCGTAGAAGAGGTGGTAGACGCCGGGGTCGTCCTGGTTGACCGTCTTGGCGGTCAGCCGCAGCCCCAGAACGCGCGTGTAGAAGTCCAGGTTGCGCGGGGCGTCGCCGGTGATCGCCGTGATGTGGTGGATGCCGTCGAGCTTCATCGGCCGCTTACTGCCGGGGCAGCGCGGTGACCGGGCCGGTGAGGCTCACCTTCAGCCGGTCGCCCGGGTGGCAGGCCGGGAAGCCGAGGTTGCGGCTGTGGACCCGCTCGCCGCCTTCCAGCTCGAGCGTCACGAGCTGGTCGTGGCCGTAGTAGACGCGGTCGACGACGATCGCGTCGTGGCCGTCGCCCTCGCTGGAGGTGGAGATCGACTCGGGGCGGATCAGCACGTCGACCGGGCCGCTGAGCGCGGGGTCGACCTCGGCCTCGCCGAGCAGGCAGCTGGCGCGCCCGCCGGAGGCCTCCCCGGGCAGGACGTCGATCTCGCCCAGGAAGGAGGCGACCCAGTGGCTGGCCGGGTGGCCGTAGATCTCCTCGGGCGGGCCGCTCTGCTCAATCCGGCCCTGGTTCATCACCGCCACGTCGTTGGCGAAGCTGAGCGCCTCCTCCTGGTCGTGGGTGACCAGGATTGCCGCGACGCCGGCGGCGAGCAGGATCTCGCGCACCTCGGCCCGCAGCTCCTCGCGCATCGAGGCGTCCAGGCCGGAAAACGGCTCGTCGAGCAGGACCACCTGGGGGGAGGGGGCCAGCGCGCGGGCCAGGGCGACGCGCTGCTGCTGGCCGCCGGAGAGCTCCTCGGGGCGGCGCCCGCCCAGGGCCGAGATACCGACCAGGCGCATCACCGAGTCGACGCGGTCGGAATCGGGCCGCCGGCCGAGGGCGTAGCCGACGTTCTGCTCCACCGTCATGTGGGGGAAGAGTGCGTAGTCCTGGAAGACCATCGCCACGCCGCGGTCCTCCGGCGGGACGAAGCGGTCGGGCCCGGCGACCTCGCGGCCGGAGATCTCGATCGAGCCCGAGTCGGGGCGCTCGAAGCCGGCGAGCAGGCGCAGGAGGGTGGTCTTTCCGCAGCCGCTGGGTCCGAGCAGGGCGGCGACGTCGCCGGCCCGCATGGTGAAGGAGACGTCGTCGACGGCCTGCACCTCGTCGAAGGCCTTGTTGAGCGCCGTCGCCTTGATCAGCTCCGGCCGCTCGCCCGCACCCCCGATGGGGCAGGACGCCACTCTTTCGGCTACCGAATCCACTTCCCTAATTGTCGCAAGGTCACTCACTTTTCACGTCCCACCAGCAACCAGACTCCGGGAGCGGTCACCAACAGGAGTACGAGCGCCGGAATGGCGCCGCTCTCGAAAAAGGCGCGCGTCGACTCCTGCCAGATGACCAGCGGAAGCGTGCTGAAGCCGATCGGGGAGAGCAGGACCACCACCGGCAGCTCCTTGATGGCGGCCACGAAGACCAGCGCGGCGCCGGCGAGGATCCCGGCGCGGGTGAGCGGGATGCCGATCGTGGCCAGGACCTGGGCCGGTGAGCGCCCCGAGCCGCGGGCGGCCTCCTCCAGGCGTGGCGGCAGCTGCAGGACGGCGGCACGGGTGGCCGTGATCGCGAGCGGAAGGCAGACGATCACCATCGCGATCACGGTCATGGGCAGCGTCTGGTAGAGGAACGGCACCAGCCGGATGCCGACGAAGACCACGGCGAGGGCCACCACGATCCCCGGCAGCGCGTGGGCCACGTACGTGGAGCGCTCGAGCCCGGTGGTGAGGCGGGACCGGTACCGCGCCACGAGGACGCCGACGGGGACGGCCAGCACCAGGGTGGCGGCCGCCGCGAGCAGCGACCACCACAGCGTGTGGCCGAGCGCGTCGGCGACCTCTCCCCAGGGCACCGTGCGGTCGAG
>CAIKSH010000277.1 GCA_903830015.1 uncultured Solirubrobacterales bacterium
CCGGCGGGTCAGTCGAACCGCAGCTCGTCGAGCTTCGACCAGCGCGGGTCCTTGTCCGGCGGGTGCTCGTGGGCCGGGTCCTCGTTGAGGTTCTCCCCGCAGCGCGGGCAGAGCCCGAGACAGCCCTCCCGACACAGGACCTGTGCCGGGAGGGCTGCCTGGGCCTGTGCCCGAAGTGTGGCGCCAACCTCAACGAGGACCGGGCTCACGAGCACCCTCCCGACAAGGATCCGCGCTGGTCGAAGCTCGACGAGCTGCGGTTCGACTGACCCGCCGCGGCGCACGGCGTTCGCTACTGTCTCGGGCCGATGGCCGTTCCCAAGCAGCGACAGTCCCACGCCCGCACCGCCAAGCGCCGCGCCCAGCACAAGCTCGACGCGCCCTCGTACGGCAGCTGCCCGGAGTGCGGCGCTCCCCGCCGCGCTCACCGGGTATGCCCGAAGTGCGGCACCTACGGCGGGCGCCCGGTCACCGGGCCCGCCGACTCCGGCGCCTGACCGATGCCCGTCACGGTCGCGGTCGACGCGAACGGGGCGGACATGGGAGCGGCGGAGGTTGCCGCCGGCGCCGCTCTGGCCGCTGCCGAGGGCGTGAACGTCCTGCTCTTCGGGCCGGCGGCGCAGATGGGCGCCCCGGGGCCCGGCGTGGAGGTGCGCGACACCCCGCTCTCGGTGGCCAAGGACCCTGACCCGGCCCGGGCCGTGCGCTCGAACCCCGAGGCCTCGGTCGTGCAGGCCGCCGGCGCGGTCGCCTCGGGCCAGGCCGACGCCCTGGTCGCCGGAGGCTCCACCGGCGCCGTCCTGGCCGCAGGGCTCTTCGAGATAAAGCGCGCCCCGGGGATCTACCGGCCGGCGCTGGCCATCCCGGTCCCGGTGCCCGACCATCCCGTGACGCTCCTCGACGTGGGAGCCAACGCCGAGGTGCGAAGCGAGCACCTGGTCCAGTTCGCCTACATGGGCGCGGCCTTCTCGACCGCCGTGCTGGGGGTCGGGCGCCCGCGGGTGGCGCTGCTCTCCAACGGCGAGGAGGCCGCCCGCGGAACCCCGGAGGTCGTTGCCGCCCACGAGCAGCTGGCTGCCGGTGCCGGCCTCGACTTCGTCGGCAACGTGGAGGGAACGGATATCACCTCCGGCGTCGCCGACGTGGTGGTCACCGACGGCTTCACCGGGAACATCGCCATCAAGCTCAGCGAGGGCGTCTCGGCGACGATGATCGCCGCGATCCGCACCCGCGTGGAGTCCTCGCTGCGCTCGAAGCTCGGGGGGCTGCTGATCCGTCCTGCGCTGCGCGGGCTGCGCGACGAGCTCGACCCGGAGACCTCGGGCGGTGCCTACCTGCTCGGGCTGCGCGGGACGGTGGTGGTACCGCACGGGCGCTTCACCCGCCGGGGCTACGCCAACGCGATCCTCCTTGCCGCGCGGGCGGTGGAGGGGGAGATGGCCCAGCGCACGCACGCCGCCCTCGAGGCGGCAGGCGCGCTGCGGCGCCGCGTAACGGCCTGAAAGGGCCGTCCGGCCGCCGATTTAGCGTCTGCGGCGCATGGAACGGGACCAGGTCCTAGTGCTCATCCGTGGGCACCTCGCCGACGAACTCGACGTCGACCCCGCGGCGATCAGCGAGGAGACCCGTTTCAAGGAGGACCTCGAGGCCGATTCGCTGGACCTCTACACGCTCGTGCAGGAGTTCGAGGACACCTACGGCGTCCGGATCTCCGACGAAGATGCCGCGACGATCCTCACCGTCGGGCAGGCCATCGACTACGTAATCGCCCACACACCGCCGGAATCCTGACCCCTGCAGCTACTCACCGAACTCCTGGACCGCCTTCCGGAGGAGCTCCGGCGCCAGGCGTTCACGCACGCCTCGTGGAGCGAGGAGCCCGGCGGCTCCTACGAGCGGCTCGCCTTCCTGGGGGACAGCGTTCTCGGCCTGGCGATCAGCGCCCACATCTACCCGCTGCTCGGCCAGGAGAGCTACGGCGCCGGCCAGCTGACGCGGATCCGGGCCCAGACGGTCTCGGGCGCCGCCTGCCGGCGCGTGGGCGAGAGGCTCGACGTGGCGGGGAGGCTCCGGGCCGCCGCCCCCGAGGGCCAGGCCTTGCCCGACGAGCTGTTCAGCGAGCGGGTGATCGCCTCGGTGGTCGAGGCGGCGATCGGTGCCTGCTTCC
>CAIKSH010000278.1 GCA_903830015.1 uncultured Solirubrobacterales bacterium
GGTGCAGTTGGCCGGCGCGTTGGCGCTGGACGCCGGATGCGCGGTCGAAATGGCGACCGGCGAAGGCAAGACCCTCACCGCCGCGTTGGCCGCGGCGTTGGCCGGCTGGCGCGGCCGGGGCGTCCACGTGGTGACCGTCAACGACTACCTCGCCCGTCGCGACGCCGAGTGGATGAGCCCGATCTACGACGGCCTGGGCTTCAGCTGGGGCGTCCTGCAGAACATGCAGCCGCCGGAGGAGAAGATCGCCGCCTACGCCGCCGACATCACCTACGGCACCAACTCCGAGTTCGGCTTCGACTACCTGCGCGACAACATGGCCCAGTCGCTGGAGGAGAAGGTCCAGCACGGCGGTCGGATCGGGGAGGACGGCCGGCCGCTGGCCATGCACAACTTCGCCATCGTCGACGAGGTGGACAACATCCTCATCGACGAGGCGCGTACGCCGCTGATCATCTCCGGGGCGCCGGAGGCGGCCGGCGACATGTACGCCAAGTTCGCCCGGCTCGCCCCCCAGATGCAGCCCGGCAAGACGCCGGAGGGTATGGACCCCCGGGCCAAGAAGGACTTCGTCGCCGACTTCGACTACGAGTACGACGAGAAGCACAAGACGGTTGCCGTAACCGAGCGGGGCGTGGCCAAGGCCGAGAAGTTCCTCGGCATAGACCACCTCTACCGGGCCGAGAACGGCGCGCTGGTTAACCACCTGATCCAGGCCCTGAAGGCCGAGTCGCTCTACAAGCGCGACGTCGACTACGCGGTCGTCGACGGAGAGGTGAACATCATCGACGAGTTCACCGGCCGCATCCTCGAAGGGCGGCGCTGGTCGGAGGGGCTCCACCAGGCGGTCGAGGCCAAGGAGGGCGTGCGCGTCCAGGAGGAGAACCAGACGCTGGCCACGATCACCCTCCAGAACTACTTCCGCCTCTACGACAAGCTCTCCGGCATGACCGGAACCGCTCTGACCGAGGCGACCGAGTTCATGAAGATCTACGAGCTCGGCGTGGTCCAGATCCCGACCAACCGGCCGATGGTCAGGGACGACCAGAACGACCAGGTCTTCAAGACCCGGGACGGCAAGTGGAACGCGGTCGTCCGCGAGATCGTCGGGCGCCACGAGGCCGGCCAGCCGGTCCTGGTCGGGACGATCTCGGTGGAGGTCTCGGAGCTGCTCGGCTCGATGCTCGGCCAGCGCGGCATTCCGCACACCGTCCTGAACGCCAAGCCCGAGTTCGCCGAGCGCGAGGGCGAGACGATCGCCGAGGCCGGGCGTCCCGGCTCGGTGACGATCGCCACCAACATGGCCGGCCGCGGCGTCGACATCAAGCTCGGCGGCAGCCCCGAGCACCTGGCGCGCGAGGAGATGGCCTCCCGGGGCATCCGGCCCGACGACGATTCATTCGACGACCAGTACAAGGCGATCCTGGCCGAGAAAGAGGAGCAGGTGGCGGCCGACCGCGAGAAGGTCGTGGAGGCCGGCGGACTGTTCATCGTCGGCACCGAGCGCCACGAGTCGCGCCGGATCGACAACCAGCTGCGCGGCCGCTCGGGCCGTCAGGGCGATCCCGGGGAGTCTCGCTTCTTCCTCAGCGCCGAAGACGACCTCGTCCGCCTCTTCGCCGGCGACCGGATCTACAAGATCCTCGACCGTCTCGGCGCCACCGACGAGGAGGGCAACGAGGAGCCGATCGAGGCCGGAATGCTCAGCAAGCAGATCGAGAAGGCCCAGCGCAAGGTCGAGGAGCAGAACTTCCTCATCCGCAAGCGCGTCCTGGAATACGACGACGTCATGAACGAGCAGCGGCGAGTCGTCTATGCCTACCGGGACGAGGTGCTGGAGGGAGCCGACCTGGGCGACCAGGCCCGTCAGGAGATCTCCGGGCTGATCGAGCGGATGGTCGACGAGTACACGCCGGGCGACTACGTGGAGGACTGGGACCTCGAGGGTCTCTTCGTGGTGCTCACCGACATCATGCCGGTCGGTTCGATCAACCCGAAGCTCAGCGTGACCGAGGTCTCGGCGGAGAACCCCGACCGAGAGAGCCTCACCCAGGACCTGGTCGACGAGGCGATGGCGCTCTACGACGCGCGCGAGCAGGAGCTCGGCGACGAGCTGATGCGGGCGCTGGAGCGCTACCTGCTCCTCCAGACCATCGACCAGCGCTGGAAAGAGCATCTCTACGACATGGATTACCTGCGCGAGGGGATCCACCTGCGCGGCTTCGCCCAGATCGAGCCGATCGTCGCCTACAAGAACGAGGCCTTCACCCTCTTCACCGACCTGATGAACTCGATCTGGTCGGACTTCGCGCGGATGGTCTACCACGTAGACGTGGAGGTCGAGGTCGAGGAGGACCCCTCGCTGCTCGGCGCGCCGACCGTCCCGCTCGTTCCCGGCCCGGTGAGCTACTCCTCCGGGGGCGGCCCCGGGGCCCTCGCCGAGGCGGCGGCCGGCGGAGCGGCCGCGGGGGTCGCCTACGCCGATGAGGAGGTGGCTCTCGAGGAGCCGGCCCCGGTCGAGCAGAGGCGGCTCGACGAGGACGAGCAGATCGGCCGCAACGAC
>CAIKSH010000279.1 GCA_903830015.1 uncultured Solirubrobacterales bacterium
CGTAGGGCTCCTCGAAGTAGACCTCACCGCCGATGTTCGGCACGCCGATCGAGTTGCCGTAGTGGCCGATCCCCGCGACGGCCTGCTCGAGCAGGTAGCGGGAGCGCTCGCTGCGGCGCACGTCGCCGAAGCGCAGCGAGTCGAGCACGGCCACCGGCCGCGCGCCGATGGCGAAGATGTCGCGCAGGATCCCGCCGACGCCGGTGGCCGCGCCCTGGAAGGGCTCGACGGCGCTCGGGTGGTTGTGCGACTCAACCTTGAAGGCGCAGGCCAGCCCGTCGCCGACATCGACGGCGCCGGCGTTCTCGCCGGGACCCATGATCACCGCGGGCCCCTCAGTGGGCAGGGTGCCGAGGAGCTTCTTGGAGTGCTTGTAGGCGCAGTGCTCGCTCCACAGCAGCGAGTACATGGCCAGCTCGACCTGGTTGGGCGGCCCGCCCTGCTTCTCGCAGACCAGGGCGTACTCGTCGGCAGTCAGCCCGAGGGCGATCGCGTCCTGCAGCGTGGGCAGCTCTTCAGGCACGGGCGCCCTCCGCCGCGGTGCGCATCGACTCGAAGATCTTCAGCCCGTCGGTCGAGCCGGTCAGCGGGTCGACGGCGTGCTCGGGGTGGGGCATGAGGCCGAAGACGTTGCCGGCCTCGTTGCGCACCCCGGCGATGTCGCGCAGCGAGCCGTTGAAGTTCTCCGCCGGGTCGTAGCGCAGCACCACCTGGCCATTTGATTCCAGCCCGTCGAGGGTGGCCTCGTCGGCGTGGAAGCGCCCCGAGCCGTGCTTGGCGGGGATCGAGAGCCGCTCGCCGGCCTCGCACTCCGAGGTGAACGCGGTGCCCGGCTCCACGACCTCGAGCGAGACCTGGCGGAAGGTGAAGCGCCGGTTGGCATTGGGCAGCAGGGCGCCAGGAAGCAGCCCGGCCTCGCAGAGCACCTGGAAGCCGTTGCAGATCCCGAGCACGAGCCCACCGTCGCCGGCGAAATCGATCACCGACTCCATCACCGGGGAGAAGCGGGCGATCGCGCCGGCCCGCAGGTAGTCGCCGTAGGAGAAGCCGCCGGGGACGATCACCGCGTCGACTCCCTGGAGGTCGCGATCGCCGTGCCAGAGCAGGACCGCGTCGCCCACGCGCGAGGCGGCGAGCTGGGCGTCCACCTCGTCGCAGCTGCCCGGGAAGCGCAGTACGCCGAACTTCACTGCGCCGGTTCGTCCAGCAGCTGGACCTCGAAGTCCTCCACCAGCGGGTTGGCCAGCAGCTTGCCGGAGATCTCCTCGAGCTGGGCCGGGTCGTCGATCTCGAGCTCGACCATGCGGCCGATCCGCACGTCGGAGACCCCTTCGAAGCCGAGCGCCGGCAGCGCGCGCTCAACCGCCTCGCCCTGGGGGTCGAGGATGCCCTCCTTGGGGCGCACCAGCACGCGGGCGCGCATCAGAGCTGGGCCCCGGTGCGCTCCAGCCAGGCGTCGAACGGCTCGCCGGTGACCTTCTCGTAGGCCTCGATGTAGCGCCCGCGGGTCCCTTCCACCACGTCGTCGGGGATCGCCGGGGCCGGCGGGCTCTTGTCCCAGCCGCTCTCGGTGGCCCAGTCGCGCACGTACTGCTTGTCGAAACTCGGCTGCCCGCGGCCCACCTCGTAACTGTCGGCCGGCCAGTAGCGCGAGGAGTCGGGGGTGAGGACCTCGTCGCCGATCACCAGGTTGCCGTCGGCGTCGGTGCCGAACTCGAACTTGGTGTCGGCGAGGATCACTCCGTTGGCGCGTGCGTGCTCGGCGCCGAAGCGGTAGAGCTCGATCGAGATGTCCCGGACGCGCTCCATCAGCTCCGCGTCGCCGACCGCCTCGATCGCCTGGTCGAAGTCGATCGCCTCGTCGTGGCCGCTCTCGGCCTTGGTCGAAGGGGTGAAGATCGGCTCCGGCAGCTGCTCTGACTCCTGCAGGCCCTCGGGCAGCTCGATCCCCGAGACCTTCCCGGTCTTCTGGTAGTCGCTCCAGCCCGAACCGGTGATGTAGCCGCGCACGACGCATTCGACCGGGAGCATCTGGAGCTTCTGAACGACCATCGCCCGCCCGCGGACGTCGTCCGGCACGTCCTCCGTTACCGAGATGAGGTGGTTGGGGACGATCTGGCCGGTGCGCTGGAACCAGAAGTCCGAGATCCCGGTGAGCACGGCGCCCTTGCCCGGGATCGGCGTCGGGTGGACGACGTCGTAGGTGGAGATCCGGTCGGAGGCGACCATCAGGAGCCGGTCGTCGAGCTCGTAGATGTCGCGGACCTTCCCGCTGCTGATCAAGGGAAGGTCGGCGGCGCTGCTCACGGCGCTGACACTAGAGGATGCGGGCGCCGGAAACCGGCTCTCCCGGGGGCTTGGCCGGGGGGTCCGCGACGGCACCCCCGGCCGGTCAGGCGATCGCGTCGAGCCGCGAGACGATCCCGCCGCAGTGGCGCGTGACCTCGTCGAGGTCGAAGACGGCGTCGAGGTCGATGTCCAGGTCACGGGCGGCGAGCAGCTCGCGCAGCGGGGTTCCCGTGTCCCATGCGTTCTGGGCGTCCTCCTGGACGATCCGGTAGGCCTCGTCGCGGCTCATTCCGGCAGCGACGATGGCCAGGAGGGCGCGCTGGGAGAAGAGCGCCCCGCAGGTGATGTCCAGGTTGGCGCGCATCCGTTCCGGGAAGACCTCCATCCCCTCGACCACCCGGATCGCCAGGTGCTGCATGTAGTCGATGAGGATGATCGAGTCGGGGACGATGATCCGCTCGGCGCCGGAGTGGCTGATGTCGCGCTCGTGCCAGAGGGCGACGTTCTCCACCGCCGCCTGCGCGTTGCCGCGCAGCACGCGGGCCAGGCCGCAGATCCGCTCGGTGGTGATCGGGTTGCGCTTGTGGGGCATCGCGCTCGAGCCCTTCTGCGAGCCGGAGCGGAAAGGCTCCTGGACCTCGCGCACCTCGGTGCGCTGGAGGTGGCGGATCTCGGTAGCCAGGCGCTCGAGGCCGGCCCCGGCCAGCGAGATCGCCTGGAGCAGCTGGGCGAGGCGGTCGCGCGGAACGACCTGGGTGGAGACCGGCTCGGGGCCGAGACCCAGCCGCTCGAGGACGCGCCGCTCGAAGTCCGGGCTGGTGGCCGAATAGGTGCCGACCGCGCCGCTGATCGCCCCATAGGAGGCCTCGTCGAAGGCCGCGCGCAGCCGCTCGAGGTTGCGGTGGGCCTCGAAGGCAAAGCCGGCGAGCTTGGCGCCGAAGGTCGTCGGTTCGGCGTGGACGCCGTGGGTGCGCCCGGTGCAGACGGTGGTCGCGTACTCCCGCGCCGCGGCGGCGAGCACCTCGACGAGCTTCTCGGCGCCGGCGATCACCAGCGGCGCGCTGTCGCGGACCTGGAGGGCCAGGGCGGTATCGAGGACGTCGCTGGAGGTCAGCCCGTAGTGGATCCAGCGGCCGGCCGGGTCGCCGGCGCTCGCGGAGAGAACGTCGACGAAGGCGGCAACGTCGTGGTCGAGCACCTTCTCGCGCTCGGCAACCTGCGCGACGGTGGCCGTGGCGGAGCGGATCGCCTCGAGTTCGGCATCGGTCGGGCCCTCCATCTCCTCGCAGGCGGCGACCTCCACCCTCCGCCAGGCCTCGATCCGGGCCTCGTCGCTCCACAGCGCGCCTACCTCCTCGCGCGTGTAGCGGGGGATCATGAGAACAGGATCCGCGCTGCCAGGTGGCCGGCGTTCTTGGCGTTGTCCAGGCCGACCGAGGCAACCGGCACCCCGGGGGGCATCTGGACGACGGAGAGGATCGAGTCCAGGCCGCCGGCCGCGGTCATCGAGCTCGAGAGCGGAACGCCGATCACGGGAAGGTCGGTGTGGGCCGCGGCCACTCCGGGCAGAGCGGCCGACAGGCCGGCCCCGGCGATGATCACCTTGATGCCCCGGGCGCGGGCGCCGGCGCAGTAGGCGGCGACGGTCTCCGGGTCGCGGTGGGCCGACATCACCTTTATCTCCCAGGTGACGCCCTTCTCGTCGAGGACGGCGCCGGCCTTCTCCATCACCTCCATGTCGGACTCCGAGCCCATGATGATCCCGACCTGCGGGCCGCTGCCGGCGGCCGCGAGGGCCGCCTCTGCCTCGACCATCTCTTCGGTGCTCTCGCTGGTCATTCGGTCCGTTCCTGGGCCCTGAGCGCGATGTCGCTGCGCATCTGGCGCCCCTCGAATTTGATCTGCTCGGCCCCAGCATAGGCAGCGGCCCTCGCCGTGCCAGCGGAATTGCCGAGCGCGGTGACGTTGAGAACGCGGCCGCCGGAGGTGACCGGGACGCCGTTTTCGCTCTTGACCCCGGCGTAGGTGACCTCGACCCCTTCGGGCGCCGGGTCCAGGCCGCTGATCTGGTCGCCGAGCCGCGGATCCTCCGGGTACCCGGCGCTGGCCAGGACGAGGGTCACGGCGTAGCTCGGGTCCCATTCGAGCTCTGCGCCCTCCAGGCCACCGGGCTCGGCGGCGCGCTGCAGGAGGTCGAGCAGGTCGCTCCGCAGGCGCGGCAGGACGGCCTGGGTCTCCGGGTCGCCGAAGCGCGCGTTGTATTCCAGAACGCGCGGGCCGTCGGGGGTCATCATCAGCCCGGCGTAGAGAACGCCGTGAAACGGCGTGCCGCGGCGGGCGAGCTCGTCGACGATCGGCTGGTGGACCAGGGCGGAGATCCCCGCCACCTCCTCGGCGCCGGCGCCGGGGACCGGCGAGTAGGAACCCATGCCGCCGGTGTTGGGGCCCTCGTCGTTGTCAAAGATCCGCTTGTAATCCTGCGCGGAGGCCATCGGCACGGCGCGGACCCCGTCGCAGAGGGCCAGCAGTGAGAGCTCCTCCCCCTCCAGGAACTCCTCGACGACGACCTCGCCCTCGCCGAAGCGCCGCTCGACGAGGAAAGCCTCGAGCGTCTCGCGGGCGGTGGCCTCGTCCTGGGCGATGACCACGCCCTTGCCGGCTGCCAGCCCGTCGAACTTGAGCACTACCGGGTAGCCGGTGATCGCCGCCATGCCGGCCTCGACGTCCGAGACCTTCTCCCAGGCGCCGGTGGGCACGCCGGCGGCGTCCATCACCTCCTTGGCGTGGGCCTTGGAGCCCTCCAGCCGCGCCGCGTCGGCGCTGGGGCCGAAGGCGGCGATGCCGGCCCCGGCGAGCGCGTCGACCAGCCCGGCGACCAGCGGCGCCTCCGGCCCGACGACGACGAAGTCGGCGCCCTCCTCCTGCGCCAGGGCGACCAGCCCGGGAACGTCGTCGACGGAGACCTCGAAGCATTGCGCCAGCGCTGCGATGCCCGGGTTACCGGGCGCGCAGATCAGTTCGGGCGCCTGCGGCGAGCGGGCCAGGGCAGCGGCGATCGCATGCTCCCGCCCGCCGGATCCGACGAGGAGGACCTTCACCTAGAGCTGGGCGATGAAGTCGTCCACCGGGAAGGCGGCGAGGGTTTCGTACAGGGCGGTGCCGCGCGAGCCGAGCTCGAACGAGACACGGGCCATCGTCGCGTCATCGGGAGCCTCGACCACGTTTACGAAGTCGAAGCGGCCGAGCGTGGCCCACTGGGCGGTGACCGTGGCCCCGAGCTGCTCGATCTCCTCGTTTACCTCGCGGATGCGCTGCGGGTTGTTCTTGACCGTCGAGACCCCTTCCGAGGTCAGCTTGGAAAGCATGATGTAGGTCGGCATGGCGTCTCCTTTCCGGGACGCACCATTTCTACCCCAAAGCGGCGGGGCGTGCCTGACCGGCGACCGCCGCGAAAGAAATCCGTAGTCTCCGCGGCCGTGCCCCGCTCGCTTCCGCCTCGCCGCCGTTTCCAAACCGCCATGGGCACCGCTCTCGCCGCCTTTGCGCTAGCCGCCGTCGCGGCACCGAACGCACCAGCGGCGGTCAACACCTGCAGCGGCTCCGGCGGCAGCTTTGCCGGCGGGGCGGGCACGACGGCCAACCCGTATCTCGTCTCCAACCAGGCCCAGCTCGAAGCGATCCGGAGCTCCTCGTACCGGACCTGCGCATTCCGTCAGACCACGGACATCAGCCTTACCGGCTCGTGGACGCCGATCGGGACCAGCGGTAACGAGTTCACGGGGGAATACGACGGAAACGGGAAGAGCGTGACGGGGTTGAACGTGACCGGGAGCCAGTCATTCGCGGGACTCTTCGGATGCACCGGCCGAACTCGAGCCGCGGTCATCAGCAACTTGTTCGTGAGCGGCACGGTCGCCACTACGGGATATGCAGTTGGGGCCATCGGCATGGCGGATACCGGGACGGTGATCGTGAATGTCCACGCCGATGTCGACGTCACCGGCAATGACACGGCGGGTGGTCTGGTCGGATGGGGCCCGGAGGCGACCATCGAGCGCTCATCGGCAACCGGAAACGTAACTGTCACCTCGAGAAACGGATCGGTTGGCGGCCTGGTCGGCGAAGCCTATGGCCGGACTTACCACCAGCCTCCTTTCCGCGCAACGATCACCGACTCCTACGCAACGGGAAACGTGACGGGACCCCCAGCCTCGAAAGGCACCGGAGGACTCGTTGGCAAGATGAACGGGGACGATGTCCGAATCATCCGCTCGTACTCGACGGGCGCGGTCGCCGGTGGAACAACTTCGGAACCCCCATACTACGGCACCAGCGGGGGGCTTATCGGGCCAGACCCATCGGCACCGGGGGGAGGCACCTACACCGGACTGACCGTCACCGGGTCCTTCTGGGACACGCAGACCACGGGCAAGGCCACCAGCGCGAACGGCCTCGGCACCGGCAAGACCACTGCCGAAATGAAGAGCTACTCGACCTTCAGCACGGCGACGTGGGACATCGCCAACGGTTGGGACGCTTCGAAGACGTGGGGTATCTGCGACGGTTCCACGTACCCGTTCCTGACCGGGCAGTACACCTCGTCGCCCTGCCCGGCCCCCACGCCGACGCCTGAACCGACGCCGAGCCCGACGCCTGAACCGACGCCGAGCCCGACGCCTGACCCGGGCCCGAGCCCGACGCCAACTCCCTCGAACGTGTTCTACATGCGAGCGCCCCGGGCGGTCGTATCCACGATCGCCACCACGGTGAGGGTGCCTGGGCCCGGCCGGCTCGTCCTGCACGCCACCCGAAGGAGCAACGCGGTCGCGCTCGTCACCGCGTGCCAGGCGGCCCGTGAGATCGACCGCGCCCGGAGCGTGGTGCTGCGCTGCAAGGCAAATGCGGCTACGCGGGCCGCGCAGCGCCGGGGCGCGGTTCGGCTGAGCGTGACGGTTACCTACACGCCGACCGGCGGCACGGCCCGCACCAGCACGGCGCGTACCGTCGTGCTGAAGAGCACCCGGCCCGCGTTCACCGGCTGACCGCCGGCCTGCCCGGTCAGGCCGAAGCCTTCTCGGACTCTTCGTCTTTCTCGGGCTTCTTCTTCTTGGCCTTGGAGCCGGAGTCGGCCTTCAGGGCGATCTCGCCGCCGTCGTTCTCGGCCTTGACCACCGAGCCCTCGGGGAAGCTGCCGTCGAGGATGCCGATGGCCAGCGGATCGACCAGCTGCTTCTGGATCACGCGCTTGAGCGGGCGGGCGCCGTAGGTCGGGTCGTAGCCCAGGTTGCCCAGCAGCTCAC
>CAIKSH010000280.1 GCA_903830015.1 uncultured Solirubrobacterales bacterium
AGCCCGAGCTGGGCTCCGACGTGCAGGCGATCAAGACGAGCGCCAAGCAGGACGGCGACTACTGGGTGATCGACGGGCAGAAGATGTGGGTCACCAACGGCCTGCGCAGCAGCCTGGTCTTCGTCCTGGTCAAGACCGACCCGGACGCCGACCCCCGCTACAAGGGCATGACCTGCTTCATCACCGAGAAGGAGGGTGGAGTCCACGAGAACACCGGCGAGTACGCCGGGCTCAACGTTCCGCCGGTGATCAAGAAGCTGGGTTACAAGGGCGTCGAGTCGACCGAGCTGGTCTACGACGGCTATCGCTGCCCGGCCGAGAACATCCTCGGTGGCGAGGAGGGCCTCAACCGCGGCTTCGGCCAGATGATGGACGCGCTCGAAGTGGGGCGGGCCAACGTCGCCGCCCGCGGCGTCGGGATCG
Organism: uncultured Solirubrobacterales bacterium; assembly: GCA_903830015.1. GTDB lineage: Bacteria > Actinomycetota > Thermoleophilia > Solirubrobacterales > Solirubrobacteraceae > F1-60-MAGs163. The sequence continues at coordinate 424 of CAIKSH010000280.1, forward strand.
CCCAGCGCGCCCTCGAGCTGGCGCTCAAGTACAGCCAGGAGCGCAAGACGTTCGGCAAGCCGATCGCCGACCACCAGGCGATCCAGTTCAAGCTCGCCGACATGGCCACCCAGGTCGAGGCGGCCCGGCTGCTCACCCTGCGGGCCGCGCGCCTCAAGGACGCCGGCGAGCGCTCCGACATGGAGGCCGGCATGGCCAAGCTCTTTGCCAGCGAGGCGGGGCGCTACGTGGTCGAGGAGTCCTTCCGCATCCACGGCGGCTACGGGTACTCCAAGGAGTACGAGATTGAGCGCCTCTACCGTGACGCGCCGCTGCTGCTGATCGGCGAGGGCACCTCCGAGATCCAGCGCATGGTGATCGGCAAGAAGCTGCTCGAGCGCCATAAGATCTGAGCCCCCTCCAGCATCCCGACCAGCGCCGGCAGCCTGAGCTGCTGACCCGGCCCGGCAACCCGCGGAACGTTGCCGGAGCCGTCTACGGCCTGATCCTGGCCGCGGCGATCATCGCCGCCGCCGACGTCGATCGCGGGGACAAGGCGGCCCAGATCGGCGCCCTGGTCGCCGTGTCGCTGCTGGTCTTCTACCTGGCGCATGTCTACGCCGTCCTCATCGGCCGCTGGTCGGAGGAGGCGATCGTCCCGAACTGGACGGAATCCCGGGCCGAGCTCCGGAGGCAGTGGCCGATGGTCAGCGTGGCCGTGCTGCCGGTGGTCATCCTGCTCCTGGGCGCCTTCGACGTGGTCGACGACCGAACGTCCATCAGTATCGCCTTCTGGCTCTGCATATTCGGCCTGTCCGCGACGTCCTGGTACGCGGCCCGCGAAGCGGGAGCCTCACGGCCGCAGTCGGTCCTCGCGGTGGGAGGGGCGGTGGCGATCGGCCTGGTCATCATCGCGCTCAAGGCCCTGCTCAAGTGAGCCGGTAGGCTCCGGGCATGTCCGGTGACGCCCGCACGATGATCGCCCAGGCGGCCAGCGACGCCGTCGAGCAGGTTCCGGCCCTCGCCCCGCTCAAGCTCGTCGTCGACGTGGAGCTCCAGGGCCGGGGAGACCTCCAGATATTCCGCCTCCAGATGCCCGAGATCGAGGTGACGCGGGAGATGGAGCCGCCGCCCGACGCGCGGCTCAAGGTGGAGATGCGCCGCGACGACTTCAACACGCTCGTCGAGCAGGGGTCGATCAATGCGTGGAAGAAGGCCTTTCAGTCCGGCAAGGTGAAGGTGAGCGGGGTGGACCAGTACATGAAGCTCATCGTCCAGGTGGTCGAGAAGCAGATGAGTCGCGACCAGCTCAAGAAGGCGAGCCGCTGATGGCGATCAAGGTGACGCTGTTCAGCGACCCTGGCTGCCCGTGGGGCTACTCGGCCGACCGCTGCGAGATGGCCCTGCGCTGGCGCTTTGGCGACCAGCTGGAGTGGGAGCTGGTGATGATCGGGCTGGCCGAGGACCCCAGCCAGTACACCGACCGGGGCTACACGCCGGAGATGATGGCCGGCTTCCTGCCCCAGTTCTCCAAAGCCTTCGGAATGCCTTTCCAGTACGAGCCCAAGGACCACGTTGCGGCTACCTCGCCGGCCTGCCGGGCCGTGGTGGCGGCCGGTCTGGCGGGGGGAACCGAGGCGGCGTTCTCTGCCTTCCACGCCCTCCAGTTCATGCAGTTCACGACCACGGGCGAGCTGGACAGCGTCGAGGACATCGAAGCGGCCCTCGCAGGCGTGGAGGGCCTCGACGCGCCGGCGATCGTCGGCGCCA
>CAIKSH010000281.1 GCA_903830015.1 uncultured Solirubrobacterales bacterium
CAGCCCGAGGGTTACGAACATGACCAGCATCGAGGCGACCACCGAAACGAGCACCGGCGACTCCCCGGCCAGGATGGCGGGGACCAGGAAGGCGGTGATGATCACAACGCTGACCAGCAGGCCGACGACGGCGAAGAAACCCTGCCGGCGGGCGACGAGTATGCCCAGCGCGGCGAAGGCGATGATCATGATGGCCAGGGGAATGCGGCGGTCGGAGTCGACGAAGCCGTAGGTGGCGGGGGCGCCGGCCGCGTCGGCGTTCCGGACCACCCGGATCTTCGCCCCTGCGCCGGGGTCCTGGGTCGCCTCGACCGGCCCCAGGTCGAGCGTCACCCGGCGGCCGGCCTCCGGCCCTTCGCTCACCGTCGCGACTACGCGCCGGCAGAGCTGGTCGGTCGGGCCACACGGGACGGTGGTGGCGCTCACTACCTCGGCTGCCACCGTCCGGCCGCCGAGGGCGCCGGAGGCCTCGGTCTTGTCGCGGTCGGGCCACATTGAGACGGTCGCCGTGACGGTCGCCACGAGCAGCAGCGCGGTAATGGCGGCCAGGGCACGGCCGGCCGGTGCCCGGAGCAGGGCACGCAGGCCGGCGAGACGGGGCTCCTTGGGGGCTTCCGCGGTGAACGCTTCCATCAGGGTGGCTTTCGCCCTCCGGGCCCGTGGCCCTGCCGTTTTCGGCTTCTGCCCTCCGGCTTTCCGCCTGGCGGGGTAGAAATAGGAATAAGTCCCATTACTGCTAATCTGGCCCAGTGCTAGAGGCGTGGACGCTGCCCTTCTTCCAGCGGGGGATCATCGAGGTACTGCTGCTCGCCGGCCTCTCGGGCCTGCTGGGCACCTGGATCGTCCTGCGCGGGCTCTCGTTCTTTGCCCACGCTGCGGGCACGGCCACCGTGCCGGGTCTCGTGCTGGCCGACGGCCTGGCCTTCTCGCCGCTGCTGGGAGCCCTCGGCGCGTCGCTTCTGGCCGCGGCCGGCCTCGGACTGCTGGTCGGGCGACGATCGGTCGGGACCGACAGCGCCACCGCGCTGGTGCTCGCCGGGGCGCTGGCCGCTGGGGTGATCCTGGCCAGCGACGTCTTCGGCTCCCAGGGCAGCATCGACCGCCTCCTCTTCGGGAGCCTCCTGGCGATCGGTCCGCCCGAGCTGGCCATGGCGGCCGGTGCGCTGGCTGGCGCTGCGGTGGTCGGCCTGATGATCGGTGGCCGCTGGCTGGGCAACGGCTTTGCCGGTCGGTCGGCGCTTTCCGGCCGGGGCTACGACGCGGCGCTGATCGTCCTCGTCGCCGTCGCCGTCGTCGCGGCGCTCGGCGCCGTCGGGGCGCTGATGACCGGGGCGATCCTCGTGGTGCCCGCCGCGACCGCCCGCCTGTTCACCGACCGGCTGCCCTCCTGGCAGCTGGCAACCGCTGCCCTGGCGGCAGCAGAAGGAGTGATCGGTATGACCCTCGCCTACCAGCTGAACGTTCCCCCGGGCGCGGCGATCGCCGTTCTCGCCGGTGGTGTCTTCGCCCTCGCGGTGGTCGGGCGCTGGCTCGGGAGCCGGGCCCGCTCGCGTGCGCCGCTCGGGGCGGCGGGCGCGGTGGCCCTCCTGCTGGTGCTGGCCGGCTGTGGCCAGGACGGAGATGGGGCAGCCGAGGAACGGGTGGTGGTCAGCGCCACGACAACCCAGGTTGGAGACCTGGTCCGGCAGGTCGGGGGAGGCTCGGTGACGGTGAACCAGATCCTCAAGCCCAACTCCGAGGCTCACGACTACGAGCCCCGTCCGGCCGACGTCGCCGAGGTCGCCGACGCGAAGGTCGTCTTCACCAGCGGGCTGGGGCTGGACGGGTGGGTCCGGAAGCTGGTTGAGGAATCAGGTTCGACGGCCAGCGTGGTCGACCTGGGAGACGATCTGCCGGTCACCCACCCGGTCGGTGAGGAGGGGCACTCCCACGGCGAGGAGGAGCACTCCGAGGAGAAGGCTTCCGGCGAGGGGGGGCACTCCCACGGTGAGGAGGGGCACTCCCACGACGAGGAGGGGCACTCCGAGGAGAAGGTTTCCGGCGAGGGGGGGCACTCCCACGGCGACTCCGCCGTGGACCCTCACTGGTGGCACGACGCCGAGAACCTCGAGGCGGCGACCACCCGCATCGAGAAGGCGCTGATCGCCGCCGACCCGGCGGCCCGCAAGCAGGTCGAAGCCGGCGCCGACGCCTACCGGGCGAAGATCCGAAAGGTCGACGCGGAGATCCGCGCCTGCCTGGACAAGGTTCCGGAGAAGGAGCGCGTGATCGTCACCGACCACGACGCCTTCGCCTACTTCACGGAGCGTTACGGGATCCGGTCGGTGGGAGCGGTCTTCCCGTCGACCTCGACGCAGGGCCAGGCGTCGGCCGGCGAGGTCGCCGAGCTCGAGAGGACGATCCGCGAC
>CAIKSH010000282.1 GCA_903830015.1 uncultured Solirubrobacterales bacterium
GGGCTGCCGACCGACGACGGCAGCGACGCGGCCAATGCCGCCCGCGGCCTGGTCGCCGCGGCCCCCGACGACCTCGAGATCACCGCCGACGACGGGCGCGTGATCTGGAGCCTGGCGCCCTACGCCTTCCTGCGCGAGGCCGCCGAGGCTCCCGAAAGCGTCCACCCCGCGCTCTGGCGGCTGGCCCGGCTCAACCTCGCCGCCGGCCTCTATGAGGTCGCCCCGGGCGTCTACCAGGTGCGCGGTTACGACATCTCGAACATGACGCTCATCGAGGGCGACGAAGGGGTGATCGTCGTCGACCCGCTCGTCTCGCCGCAGACCGCCGCGGCTGCGCTGGCCCTCTACCGCGAGCACCGCGGCGACCGGCCGGTAACCGCCGTCCTGCACACCCACAGCCACATCGACCACTTCGGCGGGATCGCCGGCGTGCTCGGCGACGAGCCGGTGCCGATCTGGGCCCCGGAGGGCTTCACCGCGGCCGCGGTGAGCGAGAACGTGATCGGCGGCCCGGCGATGGCCCGCCGCGCGGGCTACATGTACGGTGCCGCGCTCGAACGCGGGCCGCGAGGCCAGGTCGACGTGGGCATCGGCAAGGGCGTATCGAGCGGGAGCCCCTCGCTGCGGCCAGTGACCGACGAGGTCACCGAGACCGGCCAGAAGGCGGTGATCGACGGCGTCGAGTTCGAGTTCCAGCTCGTCCCGGAGACCGAGGCCCCGGCCGAGCTCAACTTCTTCCTCCCCGCGACCGGCGCCCTCTGCGTCGTGGAGACGGCCTCCCACGTGATGCACAACATCCTCACCATCCGGGGCGCCGAGGTTCGCGACGCGCTCTGGTGGTCGCAGTGCCTGGGCGAGACGATCGAGCTCTTCGCCGACCGCTCGCAGGTGCTCTTCGCCGGACACCACTGGCCGACGTGGGGCCGGGAGGAGATCGTTGAGTTCCTGGCAGCCCAGCGCGACCTCTACCGCTTCATCCACGACCAGGCGATCCGGCTGGCCGGCCGGGGCCTTACCGGCGAGGAGATCGCCGAGGAGATCGAGCTGCCGCCGGCGCTGGCCGACCTCTGGCACACGCGCGGCGCCTATGGCTCATTGCGCCACAATTCGCGCGCCGTCTACCAGAAGTACTTCGGCGTCTACGACGGCAACCCGGTCAACCTCGACCCGCTGCCCCCCGCCGTCGCGGCGGCTAGGTACGTGGAGGCGGTCGGCGGGCCCGACCGCGCGCTCGAGCTCGCCCGCGAGGCGCTGGAGGGCGGCGACGAGCGCTGGGCGGCGACGCTGGCCGGCCATGTCGTCTTCGCCGAGCCCGGGAACGCGGCGGCCCGGGAGCTGCAGGCCGAAGCCTTCGAGCAGCTCGGCTACCAGACCGAGAACGCCACCTGGCGCAACGCCTACCTGAGCGGCGCCGCCGAGCTGCGCGACGGCGTTCCCGAACACGGCCTGCGCGCCCAGGCGCCGGACATCGTCCGCTCGCTGGAGACCGGCCAGCTCTTCGACGCCATGGCCTCCCGGATGGACGGGCGGCGAGCGGCCGAGTCGCCGCTGGCCCTGGGCTGGAACTTCACCGACACCGGGGAGCTGTGGACCCTGCGGGTGCAGAAC
>CAIKSH010000283.1 GCA_903830015.1 uncultured Solirubrobacterales bacterium
CCCTGGTCGGCGCCGGCTCCGGGATCGTTGCCGTCCTGGTCCGGGCCTTCTCGGGCCGGCGGCTGATCCTTCTCCTGGGCGCCTCGCTGATCGGGCTCGTCTTCCTCCAGGTGAACCTGCTGCGCATCAACACGACGATGAGCGCCGACGTCGAGAAGGCCCAGATGTTGCAGAGGGACAACGCCTCCAAGCGCGCCCTGATCGCCCAGATGGGCGCCGGCCGGCGGATCGAGGACGCAGCTGCCGGGCTCGGCATGGTCATGCCCGCCGCCACCGAGGTCTGCTACCTGCGGATCGGCCGCAAGTCGAACTGCCCCGACGGCCTCTCGGCCGTATCCGGCGACACCACCACCGAGGACGGCGCCACGGCCACGCCGCCGGCCGATTCCGGGGCCACCGGCGATAGTGCCCCCGGCACCGCCGAAGCACCGGCCGGTGACCTCACCACCGAAGCCGCTCCCGCGCCCCAGCAGGCGCCGGCGGCGCCCGAGCCCGCCCCGCAGGAGCCCGCCAGCGCCGGGGGCATGGCCGCAGGACCGGGAGGCGGGGGCTGAGCCGTGCCGCTCGTCCAGCGCCGAATCGGGATTCTCTTCGCCGTATTCCTTGGACTCCTCGCCCTCGCCGCGCTCCGGGGCCTCTACCTCGGAGCGGTCAAGGGTGGCGGGCTGGCCAGCGCCGCTACCTCGCAGCAGACCGCCGTCACCAAGATTCCTGCCCAGCGGGGCACCATCACCGATCGCAGCGGCATCCCGCTGGCCACGAGCGAGCCGGCCGATGACGTCTCGGCCACCCCGTACCTGATCAAGGACCCGGTCGCCGCCGCCAACCGCATCGCCCCGCTGATCGGATTGCCGGCCGACGAGCTGGTGGCCAAGCTGGCCCGCCGGGATACCGGCTTCGTCTACCTGCGCCGGGGCGTTCCGGCGTCCACCGCCGACCGCATTCGCGCCCTCAAGATCGAAGGCATCGATTTCGCCCCCGGAACCCTGCGCCGCTACCCGCGCGGGAGCCTCGCCGCCCAGGTGGTTGGCGCCACGGGGCTCGACGGCAAGGGGCTCTTCGGCCTGGAGTACTCCTACGACCGGCTCCTGAAGGGCCGCGACGGCGAGCAGCGCCGGGTGATGGACGCGGCCCGCAAGCCGATCGAGGTCGACGACCTGGCCCGGGCACGGGCCGGCCGGCCGGTCAGGCTCACGCTTGACGCCGAGGTCCAGCAGAAGACCGAGGAGGTCCTGGCCAAGGTCACCTCCGAGTACGCACCGAAGGGCGCGACCGCGATCGTGATGGATCCCGAGTCGCGCGAGATCCTGGCCATGGCCAACACCCCCATGGTCGACCTCAACAGCCCGGGCCAGGCACCCGACGGCGCCACCCAGAACCGGGCCGTCGGCATGACCTACGAGCCCGGGTCCACCTTCAAGCCGTTTACCATCGCCGCCGCGCTCGAGGACAAGATCGTCAGCCCGGAGACCCAGTTCAACCTCGCGCCGAGCATCCAGGTCGCCGACCGCGTGATCGGCGAATCCCACGGTCGCGGGTGGGAGACGATGACCACCGGCCAGATCCTCGCCCAGTCCAGCAACGTCGGGACGATCACCATCGGCCTCAAGCTCGGCGCCAAGCGGTTCGACAGCTGGATGCACCGGTTCGGGTTCGGCCGCCAGACCGGGGTCGGGCTGCCCGGCGAGGAGCAGGGCCTGGTGCTGCCCCTGAAGGACTACTCGGGCTCGACGATGGGCAACCTGCCCATGGGCCAGGGCCAGCTGGTGACCCCGGTCCAGATGATGGCCGGGTACGCCGCGCTGGCCAGCGACGGCAAGCTGCGCAAGCCCCGGATCGTCCTCGACGGCGCCAAGACCGAGCGCCCCGACCAGGGCACGCAGGTGGTCAGCGCGAAGAACGCGGCCCGGATCCGGCAGATGCTGACCGGGGTCTTCGCCGATGGCGGTACGGCGAGCGAGGTTTCGGTCCCCGGCTATGAGCTGGCCGGCAAGACCGGAACGGCCAACAAGATCGACCCGGCGAGCGGCGAGTACTCGAAGGAGAAGTACGTCGCATCCTTCGTCGGCATGGCGCCGGCCAAGGATCCCAAGCTCCTGATCGGTGTCTTCGTCGACGAGCCGAAGGGCGACATCTACGGCGGCTCGGTCGCCGCCCCGGCCTTCGGCGAGATCGCCAAGTTCGCATTGCCGTACCTGCGCGTCGCGCCCCGGTAGACCCCTTCCACGGGCACGGCAGGCGCGGAAGCGGCGCAGGTAGGCTTCTCCCCGTGCGAGCCGTCTCCCGTCCCGACCCCGGCTTTGATGAGGCGCTCCGCGGGACGTCGTGGAACGCGCTGGTGCCTGACGCGAGACCCGAAATCATCGCGTGGCCGACAACGGTCGAGGAGGTCGTCGAGGCGGTCAACGGTGCGCGGGAGGCCGGGAGGCAGGTGGCCGTGCGGTCCGGCGGCCACAGCTGGTCGGCGAACCACGTCCGCGAAGGGGCGACCCTGATCGACCTCGGCGGGATGGACTCGATCCTCGAGATCAACCGCGAAGCCCGGACGGCGATCGTCCAGCCGGGCTGCCACGGGAGCGACCTTGTGGCCGAGCTGGTCGCGCAGGACCTCTTCTTCCCCGTCGGCCACTGCATCGGCCCGGCCCTGGGCGGCTACCTGCTGCAGGGCGGCTTCGGCTGGAACGGGCGGGTCTACGGCCCGGCCTGCCAGAGCGTCAGGGCGCTGGATGTCGTGACCGCCGATGGCGAGATCGTCCGCGCGAGCGCCGACAGTCACCCCGAGCTCTACTGGGCCGCCCGGGGATCGGGCCCGGGCTTTCCGGGAGTGGTCGTCGCCTTCCACATCGATGTCTACGAGCTGCCCAGGGAGATCGTCAACTGCGCCTACGTCTACCCGGAGGAGGTGCTCGACGAGGTCTTTACCTGGGCCGGGGAGATCGGACACGACATTCCGCCCCAGATGGAGTTCCAGATCCTCACCCACTTCGCCCACGACGGCACCAAGGAGATCGTGGTGGCCGGGCCCACCTTCGCCGACACCGAAGAGGAGGCGCGCGAAATCACCGCCGTCCTCCAGGGCTGCCCGGTGGTCGAGCGGGCGAAGTTCGGCTTCCCCTACGTGCCGGTAGGGATGGAGGAGATGTTCGGAGCGGTCAACGCCCAGTACCCGGACGACCACCGCTGGGCGGTCGACAACATGTGGACCAACGCACCGGCCCCCGAGCTCATCCCCGGCGTGCGGGAGATCGTCGATACGCTCCCCGCCGCCCCGTTCTCCCACACGCTCTGGCTCGCGTGGGAGCCGGGCCACCCCGACTGCCCCGAGCGCGAGGAGATGGCGTTCAGCGTCGAGGACGACACCTACATCGCGGCCTACGGGGTCTGGGACGACCCGGGCCTGGACGGGGCCAACGAGCGCTGGGCGACCGAGCGGATGGAGGCGATGGAGCACCTCGCCACCGGCATCCAGCTCGCCGACGAGAACCTGGCCCGGCGCACCGGCCGGTTCATGACCGACGCTAACTACGAACGCTACGACCAGGTCAGGGACCGCTACGACCCGGACGGCCTCTTCTGCACCTGGGCTTCGCGGCCGTGACGACGACGCCGCCCGCAGCGCCGCTCGCGGGGTATCTCGAGCGGCCACTGGCCAGGCCCGACCCCGCGGCCCTGGAGGCGGTAACCGCGGGCCCGATGGCTCCGGCCGACGCGCTGACGCTCGGCCGGATCGACCGCCAGCTCGACCCCGAGCCGCTGGCGGTGGAGAGCGGCTGGTGCGTCATGCCCGACGGCGTGGTGAAGGTGCAGGCGCTGACCCCGATGCCGGGGGTGAGCGCGGAGATGGTCGACTGGTGGTTTGACTGGCACCCGCGCGAGCCGGCCCGCTACCGCGCCTGGCACCCGGGGGCCCACGTCACCAATGCGATCGTGGAGCCGGCCCGAAGCGGTGCCAAGGCCCACTGGGGCGCCGTTCACTACCCGGTCGAGGTCCTCGGCGACGAGGAGATCCGGGCCCGGATCGAGTTCGTCGCGCCGGTGGAGCTTGGCTTCTCCACCAACGCCCTCGAGGAGCCGGGCGTGGCCACGGTGGTCTGCGGCCGGGTCGCGGACATGAAGATCCGGGTCCGCCACACGGTGATGTCCCATGTCTGGCTGGAGGACGGGCGGGGAGGCACCCTCCTGCGCAGCCACTTCTGGTGCGGGGCGATCGTACGACCGGACCTTCCCGGCGCCCTGGGCGACGCGGCCGGGAGGCTGCTGAACCGGCCCGCGGTGCGCCGTCGCGCACTTCCGGCCGACCTCGGGCCGTCGCTCTCCCGCCACTGCGTAGAAGAGTTCAGCAACCTCGCCGAGATACTCCCCGGCCTCTTCGCCGAGTACGGGCCGCACGCGCGCGCGTAGGGCCCTGAGAGGGCCGGGGTCACGGGTACCCTGCGGCGATGCGGCTCCCTGAGTGCTTTCCGGGGGCGGCGGAGGAGCTGCCCGACGTGGAGATCACCTCCGTCGCCTGCGACGACCGGCTCGCCGGGCCCGGAACCCTCTTCTGCTGCGTGCCGGGATTTACCCGCGACGGCCACGATTTCGCCCCGGCCGCGGTGGAGCGGGGGGCCTCCGCGCTGCTCGTCGAACGCCCGCTCGGCCTCGCCGTGCCCGAGGTGGTGGTCGACGACGTGCGGGCCGCGATGGCGCCCGCGGCCGCCCTGGCCTACGGCCTGCCGACGGAGAGCCTGCAGATGGTGGGCATCACCGGCACCAACGGAAAGACAACCACCGCTTACCTCGCCCGTTCCCTGCTGGAGGCCTCGGGTCGACAGACCGGCCTGATGGGCACGGTGGAGACGATCACCGGCGGCCGGCACGAGCCCGCGGTCCGCACCACCCCGGAGGCCCCCGAGCTCCAGGCCGCCTTCCGCGCGATGGTCGAGGCCGGCGACGTGGCCTGCGTGATGGAGGTCTCCTCGCACGCCCTGAGTCTCCACCGGGCCGACGCGATCGACTGGGACGTCGTCGTCTTCACCAACCTCTCGCGCGAGCACCTCGACTTCCACGGCGACATGGAGAGCTACTTCGCCGCCAAGCGGATGCTCTTCGAGCGCGGCGCTCCCAGCGCCGTGGTCAACGTCGACGACGAATGGGGGCGCCGGCTGGCCGACGCGATCCCCGGCGCGATAACCGTCGGGATCACGAGCGAGGACGCTTCGCTGCGGGCCTCCGGCCTGGAGTTCCTCCCGACGTCGACCCGCTTCGAGGCCGGCGGCATGGCGCTTGAGG
>CAIKSH010000284.1 GCA_903830015.1 uncultured Solirubrobacterales bacterium
GCCTCCTGGTCCTCGATTTCATGCTCGCCGCCGTAATGCTCGCGATGTCCCTGCTCGGCCGCGTGGACCGCAACCGGGCGATCGGGACCGACGACGCGGAGGCTCTCGCGGTCGCCGAGGCGAGCGCGACCGCCGAAGCGGCCATTCCCTAGCGCTCAGGCATGGGTGGCGGAGCGCCGGGCGGAGATCCTCGCCGCCCACCGGCGTCCCAGTGCGATGCCGGGCCTCTCGATGAAGCGGTAGCTGACGGCGGCCGCGGCCACCGAGCAGGCGAACGAAGCGACGGTCACCGCCACCCACCCCAGGTCGTGGAGCCATCCGACGCGGTCGAGGGTGAGGATGAAGGCCAGGTGATAGAGGTAGAACGAGTAGGAGACCAGGCCGAGCAGCAGCAGCGGCCGCCAGCCCAGCCCCCGGCGCACCCAGCCGCCCAGGCCGGCACCGAAGACCGCCGGGGCCAGGACGCACACGCCGATCAGCCCCTTCACGACGTGCCGGAAGATCCCCGCGTCCGACCAGCTCTCCCCGATCCCGACCGATCCGATCTTCAGGCCCAGGAGCGCGTAAAGGGCGACGGCCGCCAGCGCCCAGACCCACGGCCGGCTCTCCAGGGCGGCGAACGGCTGCGGGAGCTTCATGCCGGCCGCGGCCGAAGCGCTGATGACCGCCAGGCCCATCCCGAGGGCGAACTGGTCGGCGAAGGCCGGCAGGGAGATCTGGGCCGCCAGGTAGCCGCGGTCGCCGGGAGTAAAGGCGGGCGCGACCAGCGCCTGCCACAGCACCGAGAAGGCGAAGAGCCCGGCCAGGGCCACGAGCTCCCACCGTACGACCTCGTTGCCGTCGCGGCCCGGCAGGCGCCTGGCCCCTATCGCCCAGACGACCAGCGCGGCGTAGAAGGTCACCTCGATACAGAGCGTCCAGGCCTGCCCGATTCCTCCCACCACGGTGGAGATGTCGTAGATCTGCAGGAAGCCGAAGTAGGTCACGATCCCGCTCGGCGTGAAGACCTCGGCCTCAATCCCCAGCATGACGGTCACGATCGGCAGGGCGACCCAGTACGCGGGGATGATGCGGGTCGCCCGCCGCACCGCGTACGGCCCCGTTGCCGGCCGCCGGGCCCTCTCCAGCCGCGCGGCGACGAACGGGCGATAGAGGAGGAAGCCCGAGACGACGAAGAAGATCGGGACGCCGACGTTGAGGTTGCCCAGGTAACGGGAAAGCGTGTCCTGGGTGAGCAGGCCCAGGTGGAAGGCGATGTGGAAGAAGAAGATCGTCAGCGCCGCGATCGCGCGGACCCCGTCGACGAGCGGGAAGCGCGCGTGGCTGGGAACTACCGCCCTCGGTTCGGCCATCAGCGACCCCATCCCCCCGGCGGCTCGCGCACTTCCCAGACCCTTGCGCAGCCGAACCGCCGCGGCGGGCCGGTGACCAGGCCGGCGAGCTCGGGGGCCAGGTCGGCGCGATAACGGCAACTGGCGTAGAGGAACCGCGCCCCCGAACCGCTCACCACCCGCGCCGCCTGCACCCGGTTCAGCCGGCCGGAGAAGAGCGCCTCCGCAGCTTCGGTGCGGGCTGCCTGGTCGGGCGTCCACGACCCCGCACCGGTCCAGACTTCCCGCCCGGTGTAGGCGGGCAGGTAGGCGCCGTCGACGTTCGCTGCCAGCACGCCGCCGGCCCCGGGCTGGCGCTCGATCCAGCGCAGGGCATCCCGCTCGCCCGGCTCCAGGAAGAACGCCTGGCGGCCGGCGTTGACCGCTCCCCTCAGCTCGTCGGCGCGGTAGAGCATTCCGGGAAGCGTGAGTATCCCGACCACGATGACGGTCCACCCGAGCGGGAGGGCGCGCTCCCCCAGGCCGGCCCGCACGGCCAGGACGGCCAGGACGGCCATCGGCAGCGCCATCCCCTGGAAGGCATGGAACGGAAAGGTGCCGAACGGCAGGTAGAAGATCGCCAGCGCGGCCACCGGCCACACCCGGAGCATCCAGTCGGCCAGGCTCCGGGGTCTCTGGCGGTAGGCAAAGAGTGCCGGGAGGGCCAGCGGGGCAATGCCCACCACCGTGACCCAGAGCGGCCAGCGGCCGAAGTCGTTGACCTCGCCGGCCAGGCGCCAGGACGGGTCGGTCCGCGAGAGGACCAGGTAGTAGACGAGCGGCAGGGCCGTGGCCACCACGACCGCGGCGACCTGCCCGGCCGCGCGACCGAGCTCTTCCCGGCGCCCCAGGAGCGAGAGGGGCGTGGCGATCGCGAGGATGATCAGGTAGGTCGCTCCCTGCCAAGGCTGAAGCCAGGAGACGACCAGGCCAACCGCGCCGGCGGCGACCAGGAACCGCGGTCCACCTCCCGTCC
>CAIKSH010000285.1 GCA_903830015.1 uncultured Solirubrobacterales bacterium
AGCTCGGCCTGCGGCGTGCCCGGGGCCGGGGCCTTGATCACGTGATACATGAGGATCGGCACCGGTCCGCGGTAAATGCCGGTCGCCGGGGCCGGCGCCTGGCCGGCCGGCGGATCGGCGGCGGTCTTTGCCTGCTGGGTGGTGGCCGGTGCCGGTGCGGCCGCCTTGCCCGAGTCGCCGTCGCCGCTGCGCCCGACCAGGACGACGATGGCCACGACCGCCAGGCCCCCGGCTATGCCGGCGGCGAAGGCGCGGCCGGCGGTCACTGCGCGGCGGCCGCCTCGGCGGCCCGGGCCAGCGCCAGCGCCATGCTCTCCTTCTGGACGTTGCGGGGCTCCTCGCCGGGGCCCGGTGCCAGGCGCTCCCAGCTCCCGTCGGAGCGCAGCACCCAGGAGTTGGTGTTGTCGGCCAGGCAGCGCTCGAGGTCGTTCAGCACCTCGGCGCGGCAGTCCGGGTCCTTGATCGGCGTGATCAGCTCGACCCGGTTGTCGAGGTTGCGGGGCATCATGTCGGCCGAGCCGATGAACACCTCTTCGTTCTCGGCGTACTGGAAGTTGTAGATGCGCGAATGCTCGAGGAAGCGCCCGACGATCGAGACGACGCGGATGTTCTCCGACATTCCCGGAACCCCGGGCTTCAGGCAGCAGGCACCGCGCACGTTGAGCTGGATATTGACGCCGGCCTGGGACGCCTCGTAGAGCGCCTCGATGACGCGCGGGTGGACCAGCGCGTTCATCTTCATCCGGATCTGGGCGCGCTGGCCGGTCTTCGCCGCGGCGATGCACAGCCCGATCCGGGCGACGATCCCGTCGAGCATGAAGTTGGGGGCCACCAGGACCTCGTGGTAGAGGTCCGGGCGCCCGTAGCCGGTCAGGTGGTTGAACATCTCCGAAACGTCCGCGCCGATCTGCTCGTCGCAGGTGAAGAGGCCCAGGTCGGTGTAGATGCGGGCCGTCTTGGGGTGGTAGTTGCCGGTACCGATGTGGACATAGCGCCGCACCCCCTCTCCTTCGCGGCGGACGACCAGCACGCACTTGGCGTGGGTCTTCATCTCCGGCATCCCGTAGACCACGTGCACGCCGGAGCGCTCGAGCTTGCGGGCCCACTTGATGTTGGCCTGCTCGTCGAAGCGGGCCTTGATCTCCACCAGGCAGACCGCCTGCTTGCCGCGCTCGCTGGCCGTGATCAGGGCCGGGACCAGCGGCGAGTCATCGGAGGTCCGGTAGACCGTCTGCTTGATGGCCAGGACGTTCGGGTCCTCCACGGCGCGCTGGACGAAGCGCTCGACCGATGTGCCGAACGAGTCGTACGGATGGTGGACCAGCAGGTCGCCCTGGCGGATCACCGAGAACATGTCGAGCTCCTCGTCCTCGGCCTCGATCAGCCGGGGCTGGACGACCGGCGTCCAGGGCTCGTCGCGGATCTCCTCGTAGCCGGGCAGGGCGACGATCTGCATCAGGTCGGTGAGGTCGAGCATCCCGGGGATCGTGTAGATCTGGCGCTCGGCGACGTTCATCGCCTCCACCAGCAGGCGGCGGATCTCTTCGCTCATCCCTTCCTGGATCTCGAGCCGCACGACCTCGCCGAAGCGGCGCTGGCGCAGCTCGGCCTCGACCGCCTCGAGCAGGTCGTCGGCCTCGTCGGAGATCTCGAAGTCCGAGTCGCGGGTCACGCGGAAGCAGGCGTGGTCGACCACTTCCATTCCCGGGAACAGCTCGGAGAGGTTGGCGGCGATCAGCTCCTCGAGCGGCACGAAGGTCGTGTCGCCCTCGCTGACCGGGAAGAAGCGCGGCGTCAGCCCCTTGGGCACCTTCACGCGGGCGAAGACGTCCTGCTCGGTCTCCGGGTCGCGGACCATCACCGCCAGGCTCAGCGAGAGGTTCGAGATATACGGGAACGGTCGTCCGAGGCCAACGGCCAGCGGCGTGAGCACCGGCAGCACCTGCTTGCGGAAGCGCTCGTCGATCCGGGCGCGCTGGTCGGCGGTGAGCTCGCCGAGGCCGACTACCCGGATCCCGTGATCGGCCAGCTCGGGCATCAGCCGGTCCTCCCAGAGCCGGGCCTGCCGGTGGACCTGGGGCAGGATCTTCTCGTGCAGGGCGTCGATCGTGGTGCTGGGGGTAAGGCCGCCGCGCATCTTCTCGATACCGGCGTCGACCTGGTCGAGCAGGCCGGCGACCCGGACCATGAAGAACTCGTCCTGGTTGGAGGAGTAGATCGAGCAGAACTTGAGCCGCTCCATCAGCGGCTGCTCGTCGCCCGGGCTCTCGGCCAGCTGCAGGACACGGTCGTTGAAGTCAGACCACGAGATCTCGCGGTTGAACGAGCGGGCCGGGTCGGCCAGGTCGCTGGAGCGGCGTGGCGCCGGGAACGGGTCCTCCGGCGTGGGCGAATGCGCCGGGCCGGTTACGGGAACCGGAAGATCCTCGCTCTCGCGCGCCGGCGCCCGCCCGGTGTCGGTCACCAGCCCTCACCCCCGGCCATCGCCCGCGGCTCGGCCGGCGAAGCCTGGTGGGGTCGCTCGGAGAGGGCGAACTTCAGGCGGGCCCGCAGGCCGTCCCGTTCGAGGTCGTTCCACATGGCCACGAACTGATCGTAGAGAAGCTCGCGCCGCGCCCGGAGGTAGGTGGCCAGGGTCACCAGGCCCCGCTCTTCGGCAGCCGGCTCGAGCGAGGCGACCAGGCCGGGGTCGAGGTCGGCGCTGCCCTGGGCCAGCTCGCGCAGCTGGAGAGCGGCCTCGCCCTCCAGCTCCCGGCGCAGCG
>CAIKSH010000286.1 GCA_903830015.1 uncultured Solirubrobacterales bacterium
ATCTATGACGGCGCCGCCCCGGTCTTCGCGATCGAAGAGGACGAAGAGGGCGAGGCCGACGAGGAGCTCGCCGCCGAGCTGGCCGCCCTGGACGAGGAGTTCGCCGAGGACGAGGAGGAGGCCGAGGAGGAGGAAGCCGAGGAGGTCGCCGAGGTCGACCCGCTCGACGACCCGCTCGTCGCCCCCGAGGAGATCGACACCGACATCGACGAGGCGATCGTCGATGACCCGAACGCCGGCAAGCGCTTCTGGTTCGAGCACGCCACCGGCGCCGGCAAGACCGTCGCCGCGATGGGCTTCGTCGACGCCTCGCGCACCGGCGGCGTCCTGATCCTCACCCACCGGCGCAACCTGGTCGACCAGTTCCTCGGCGAGCTCGACGAGCGCGGCTACGCCGACCGGATCTCCGAGCCGCTGCTCGGCGACGACAAGGGCAAGGTCGCCGGCCCGGTGACCGTCGAGACCTACCAGTGGTTCGTCCGCCACGCCGGCGACATCTCCTCGGCCTACACGATCGTCATCTGCGACGAGGCCCACACCGCGCTGGGAGAGAAGACCAGCGCCGCGATCCGCGAGTGGACCGGCCCGATCTTCATCGGCATGACCGCCACCGGCGCGCTGATCGCCCGCCACGTGACCGACCTGTTCCCCACGCAGACCTCGCGCTTCGACCTGGCCCAGGCCGCCCGGCGCGGCGTGATCGCGCCGCTGCGCTGCCTGCGGATCCCGCCCGGGCCCGGGGTGCGGACGATCGCCAACGTGCCGCTGCGCAAGGGCGAGGTCGACGTCGAGTTCGACCAGGAGATGCTCGCCGAGCTGCTCGACCAGGCGCCGTTCAACCTCGCCATCGCCGACCTTTACAAGACCCGCTTCGACGGCGTGCCCGGCGTGGTCTACGCCGCCGGGGTCCAGCACGCCTACAACGTCGCCGAAGCCTTCCGCGCGCTGGGGATCAAGGCCGAGGCGGTCTCCGGCGAGACCCCCAAGCGCGAGCTGGCCGAGATCCTCGCCCGCTACGAGGCCGGCGACATCGACGTGCTGGTAAACGCGCAGCTGCTCGCCGAGGGCTGGAACTCGCCGCGGGCCACGGTCTGCATGCACCTCGCGCCGACCGCCTCCAAGCGGATCTACCAGCAGCGCGTGGGCCGCGTCACGCGCCGCCACCCGGGCAAGGAGGCCGGCGTGGTCGTCGACTTCGTCCACCCCGGCACCCGCCACGACGACCCGGTGGTGACCCTGCACTCGCTGCTGGACCGCGACGTCTACCGAGGCGGGGCGATCGTCGTTGGGCCGATCCGCCGCGGCCGTGGGAGGAAGGTGAGGGTGGAGCGCCGGGTGCTGCCGGTGACCTCCGACGAGGACCGCCGCCACGAGGTGTTCGAGCGCGAGCTCTGGCGGATCAACGTGGAGAACCTCGACTACGGCGAGCAGCACGTCTGGGCCGCGGTAGCCGGGGCGCGCGTACAGCCGACCGGCTGGCGCCGCGCGCGGGCGATGCTCCAGTTCGACCGCGACGGCGAGTTCAAGCGCCGCTTCCTGCTGACCGTGGTGGAGCGCAACAAGCACGCCCAGCTGCGGATCCGCGCCCTGCAGGAGATCGGCGCCCTCAAGGACCCCGAGGCCTTCGACCTGGCCGTCGACATGGTCGGCACCTGGAACCGCGACGAGCGCCGCGAAGGCGCGCGGGTCTGCCTGCAGGCCCTGGCCGACAAGCGGATCGGCCGCCGCGACCAGGCCACCGCCTGGATCTGGCGGCTGGCCGACTACACCCGCGAGCTGCACGAGGAGTACGCCGTGCAGCGCTGGCCGGAGACCAAGCGGCTGCTGGGGCTGCTGGTCAACTCCTCCGGCGCCGCCCACGCCCGCAACGCCCGCAAGCTGGTGGCCGCCGTGCGCGAGCAGGACGACCGTCGCCTCCAGGCCGCTGTGCTGGCCGCCGCGGTCGCCCACACTCCGGAGGCCGAGGAGGTGCTGCGCGGCGCGCGGACCAAGCTGGCCCGCAAGCCCGGCGCCCTCTCCCGCGAGCTGCTGCGCAACTTCCCCAAGGGCCGCGGCCGCCGCGGCCGTCGCCGTCGCCGCCGGCGAGGCAAGGGGAACGGAAATGGTGGCAACGGGAACGGTGGGAACGGGCAGGCGCGCCAGCGCGAGGGCGAAGAGCCCTCGGTCGAAGGCAAGGACGAAGTTTCCGAGCCCGAGAAGAAGCTCGAGCCGGTCGCCGGAGCCGACGACGCCGGGGCCGACGACGCGCCGCCCGAGCCCGAGCCGGACGCCGAAGCGGCCTAGC
>CAIKSH010000287.1 GCA_903830015.1 uncultured Solirubrobacterales bacterium
AGGTCCGCCAGCTGGTCCAGGCCCGCAACGCGCGGCGCGCGCGGCGCGGCGAGGAGCCCCTAGACGTGGAGGCCGAGGTCCGCCGTCAGCTGGCCGGCCTGGGCTGATCGCGTCGGTCGGCCAGGACCGACAGCCAGATACCGATCGCAAACAGGCCGATCACGATCGCCAGACTGACGAAGGCCGGCGCCTTGTAAAGATCCTGGATCAGGAGCTTCACCGCGACGACCCCCAGGACGACGGCCACCGTCTGGTTCAGGTACCGGAACCGCTTGATCAGGTCCTCGACGAGAACGAACAGGGCCCGCAGCCCGAGCAGGGCAAAGCCGTTGGCCGCCCAGATGACGAGGGGGTCATCGGTGATGGCGAAGGCCGCCGGGATCGAGTCGAGGGCAAAGGCGATATCGGCTCCGACCACGGCCACGAGGGCGAGGGCGAGCGGCGTCAGCACCGTCTTGCCGGCCTCGCGGAAGCTGAACTTCGAGCCCCGGTAGTCACCGATCGGGAAGAAGCGGCGCAGCAGCCGGACCAGCGGCGTGTGGTCGGGGTCCACGTGCTCGGCTGAGCCCTTGTACATCTTCCAGGCGAGGAAGAGCAGCAGGAGGCCGAGCAGGTAGGTGACGATGTGGAAGCGCTCGATCAGCTCGACCCCGACGACGATCGCCACCCCGCGCATGGCCAGGGCCATGACGATGCCCCAGAAGAGCAGGATCCCCCGCTGCTCTGCCGGCACGGCGAAATAGCCGAAGATCAGGAGGAAAACGACGAGGTTGTCGAGCGAGAGCGTGCGCTCGATCAGGTAGACGGTGACGTAGTTGACGCCCTCCGCGGGAGTGGAGATAAGGATGATCGGGATGGTCACGAGCAGCCCGAGGAGCAGCCAACCGATGCTCCAGGCGACCGCCTCGCGGATGGTCGGCTGGCGGCCGCGGGCAAAGACGAGCAGGTCGACCAGGAGGAGAAGGCCCACGACCGCGATCACCACGAGGATCGCCACCGGGTTCGAGCCGAGGGCGGCGATCGGCCCGAATGTGGTCGGCAGCATTCCGTGAGTGTCGCAGAGCCGGCTCCCGGCAGCCGCCGGAAGCGACTAGCGGGGCGCGGTTCCCTCGGCGCGGCGCTGGGCGAGGACCTGGAGGGCGGCGGTCAGCTCCGAGAACGGCCTCGGGTTGGCCGGCGGCCCGATGATCTGCTGGCGCCCGGGCTGGCTGATCCCGTAGCCGAAGCGCAGCGAGCCCCCGTCCTTCAGCCGGAGCGTCACCTCGAGCCGGCGCAGGCGGCGGTCGCCCTGGCCGACCAGGAGCACCGCCTCGGCCGAGCTGACCGACCCGGCCCGGCGCCGGACCCCGGGCACCCCGGCGATCTGGCCGGCGCCGGTCTCCCCGGCCCTGCCGAGCAGCCGGTCGAGCGCCGCGAGCAGCCCGGGCACGTCCGGCGTGGCCCGCACCCGATAGACCTTCTCCCCGTCGAGCTCGCCCTCGCCGTCCGGCCGGGGATCGCTCAGCCAGGCGGCGGGGTCCAGTCCGAAGCTCTGCGCCGAGAGCGGTCCGGCACGGCCGCCGCCCAGCTCCTTCAGGGCGCGCGGCGAGAGCTCGTAGGCGTTCTCGCCGACCACCAGCCACGAGCTCTTTCCGTATCGGATGACGCGGAGCGTGAGGCGGCCGTCCTGGGTGGCGACGCGGAGCTTCATGTCGTACCCGGCCGGGGCCTCCCCGCGTGATCGGAACGGACCCCCGAGCTGGACCAGGAGCTTCGCCGGCAGGCCGAGCGGCGCAGCATCCTTGGCGTCGAGCGAGAGCAGCAGTCGGCCGCTCCTGGCCGGGGAGCCGCCGGCCAGCGCCTCGTCGAAGAGCGCGCCGGCGTCGGGGGAGCTGCCGCAGGCGGCCGGGAGCATCGCTAGGGCAACTGAGGCGGCCAGGGCCGCGATTGCTCTGGAGTGGCTCATCGGGTGCAACCCCTACTGCGACCGGCGCGGGGCGCGGACCGTAGCATCGGCGCGGTGCGCCGGCTAACCACAGCCGTTGGCGCCTTGCTGGCGGCTTCTGCCGTTTTCGCGGGCGCCGGCAACGCAGACGCCGCCCGGGTCCTCGTCGTCGACGGGAACGGCCACGCGGCCGTGCGCGTCGACCCCACGATCCCGGCCGAGAGCCCGTTCGAGCGTCCGCTGCCGGGGCCGGTCCAGCCCTCCCCCGCTGCCGACGGGCCCGTAGCCGCCGCGGCGGGGGCCAGCCGCCTGGAAGGCGCGATTCGCGCTGCGGCGGCCTCAGGCGCCATCGGCGCCGCCACCCGCAGCGAGTACCTGCGCGTCGTGGCCCGCGCCCGCAGCACCGCCCGCCGCGTGGGCGGCTCCCGGCGAGCCGCCATCAACGCGGTTATCGCCAACTTCTCGCG
>CAIKSH010000288.1 GCA_903830015.1 uncultured Solirubrobacterales bacterium
CCCGGTCCCTAGACTTGGGCGCCGTATGGCGGAAGGCCCGGAAAGCGCGGAGGCGGTCGAGGCGGGGCTCAGGTCGGTCGGGTACCTGCCCGACGAGTCGACCGCGCTCGTCTCTTTCCTGGCCGCAAGGCTCGGCAAGCCGGTCCTCGTCGAGGGCCCGGCCGGAGTTGGCAAGACGCAGCTGGCCAAGTCGCTGGCCGACCTGATGGGGCGCCAGCTCGTTCGCCTCCAGTGTTACGAAGGGCTCGACGAGGCCAAGTCCCTCTACGAGTGGAACTACCGCAAGCAGCTGCTGCGGATCCAGGCCGAGGCCGACGGCACCGGCTGGACCGAGGTCCAGGAGGACATCTTCGGGCCCGAGTTCCTGCTGGAGCGCCCGCTGATGACCGCGATCGCCTCCGAGGAGCCGGTCGTCCTGCTGATCGACGAGATCGACAAGACCGACCAGGAGTTCGAGGCAATGCTGCTCGAGCTGCTCTCCGACTTCCAGATCAGCGTTCCCGAGCTCGGCCGGATCGAGGCCAGCACGATGCCGCTGGTCCTGCTCACCTCCAACAACTCGCGCGAGCTGACCGAGGCGCTCAAGCGCCGCTGCCTCTACCTCTGGATCGACTACCCGTCGCTGGAGCATGAGCTCGAGATCGTGCGGCTGCACGCTCCCGAGCTGCCGGAGGCGGTCGCCCGGAGGCTGGTCGAGATTGTCGCGCTGGTCCGCGACCTGGACCTCAAGAAGCCGCCCTCGATAGCCGAGTCGATCGACTGGGCCCGGGCCCTGCTGCTCCTCGGGGCCAGCGACATCGACCGCGAGACCTTCATGGAGACGATGTCGATCATCGTCAAGCACCGCACCGACCTGGACATCGTCTCCGAGCGCGTCGGCGTGAAGCTCGGCTCCACGGAGGAAGCCGTCGATGCCCCCGCCGCCGGCTGACGAGGCGCGCCGGCCCAACCCGCGGGGAGCAGCCCTCTTCGCCGGAGAAGGGGGTGTCTCTTCGGGCGGCATGACCGGCCGCGTAGTGGAGTTCGCCGAGGAGCTGCGCGGCGAAGGGCTCAAGATCGGCACCAGCGAGCTCCTCGACGCCCTCGCCGCCCTGCCCGAGGTCGACTGGCGGCGCCCGGGGCCCTTCCGCGAGGCGCTCTCGGCGACGCTGGCCAAGTCGCCGGAGGACCGGGCGATCTTCGAGCTCGTCTTCGACCGCTTCTTCTTCCGGGCCGCCGAGGTCGCCGCGCTGGAGAACCGGATCGGCGAGGCGGGCGGGGGCATGGACGAGGCCGGCGCCGAGCTCAACATGGAGACCCTTCGCCAGCAGGTGGCCGAGGCGATTGCGGCCCAGGACGAGGACGCGATGCGCGACCTGGCGCGGCTGGCCATCGCCGCCTTCGGGCAGCAGGCCGAAGGCTCCGGCGTGCTGGGCGTCGACGTCCAGCGCATCCGCCGCCAGCTCGGCCTGCGCAGCGAGGCCCAGCCCGAACTTCCCGAGGAGGATCCCCGCAGCGCCGGGCTCCCCCGCGACGGCATCCGCCGGTTCGAGGCCCTGCTGCGCCGGGAGCTCGAGCGCCGCCAGATCGAGCGCACCGAGAGCCTCCCGGCCGCCCGGCCGCTCAACGAGCTCGACCGCGCCCTGCCGACCGGCCCGCTCCAGGACCTGGCCAGCGTCCACCGGGTGGTGATGCAGCTCAAGCGGAGGCTCAAGACCCAGGGCCAGGAGACCCGCGGGCGCAGGCGCCACGCCCACGTCGACGTGCGCCGCACGATGCGCGCCTCACTGCAGACCGGCGGCGTGCCGGTGAACCTGCGCTTCCGCCCCCAGCGCCCCCGGCGCCCCGAGCTGTTCGTGGTCTGCGACGTCTCGACGAGCGTGACCAGCGCCTCGGTCTTCTTCCTCTCGGTCATGCACGCCCTCCACGACTCCTTCCGCAAGATGCGCTCCTTCGTCTTCATCGAGCGGATCAGCGAGGTGACCGACGTCTTCCACAAGGAGCGCGACTTCAAGGCGGTGAGCGAAGCGATCGCCCGCGACGCCGGCGTCGCCGATATCTCCGGCTACACCGACTACGGCCGGGTCTGGAACGAGCTGCTCGACGAGATCCAGGACGACCTGCATCCCCGGGCGACGCTGATCGTCCTGGGCGACGCGCGGACCAACGGTCGGGACCCGAAGGCCGAGGCCTTCGGCCAGATCGCCTCCCGGGCCGGGCGCGCCTACTGGCTCAACCCCGAGCCGCGTCTCTACTGGAACTACGGCGACTCGGTGATCGACTCCTACGCCGAGTACTGCGAGGCGCACGAGTGCTGGACCGCAGCCCAGCTCGAAGACTTCGTCAAGGCGCTGACCGCCCCCGAGGCGGCCCGCCGGTAGGCCCCCGGAACGAAAGCGGGCCACCCGAAGGCGGCCCGCTGGAAAGCTCTGTCGCGGCCACAGGCCGCGCAGTGCTCAGATCGCTGTGACGTCCTTGGCGGCGGGACCC
>CAIKSH010000289.1 GCA_903830015.1 uncultured Solirubrobacterales bacterium
CTCGTTACCTCAGTCGACGACCTGCTGGCGGTGCAGGAGCTCAGCGAGGCCTGCTCGGCCCTCGTGCGCGGCGAGCTGCTCCAGCGCGAGGATGCGTGGAACATGGCCGCGACGGTCGAGCGTTACCTGGAGCGCTGCCGCCTGAAGACCGCCGCCCTCTTCGAGGCGGCCTGCGCGATCGGCGCCGACGCCGCCGGCCTGGAGGTACAGCCGATGCGCGATTTCGGCCGTCGCATCGGCCTCGCCTTCCAGGTGCTCGACGACGTGCTCGACGTCTCCGGGCCGCCGGAGCGCACCGGCAAGCCGCGGGGCACCGACCTCCTGGACGGCACGGTCACCCTGCCGCTGATCCTCGCCCTGCAGTCCGACGCGCGCCTGGGCGAGATCGACCTGCGCTCGCTCGAGGGCCCGGAGCGCGCCGGGCGCCTCTGCGACCGGATCGAGGCCACCGGCGCCCTGGAGCTCGCGCGCGAGAGCGCCCTGGCCATGGTCGCCGAAGCCACCGAGGAGCTGCCCGGGGGCCTGGGGGAGGACCGGCTCCGGGCCCTCGAGCTGGTCGCCGAGGGCGTGGTCGCCCGCTACAGCTGAGCGGCGCGCCGCTGGCCGGCCGGGCTCAGAAGTCTTCGGGGACGATCAGGTCGCGCTGCAGGGCGCGGGCGAACCGCTCGATCTCCTGCTCGGCGTTGTCGCTGGCCAGCCGGATCATCGAGAGCTCCACCAGTGCGCGGGCGCGCTCGTGGAAGAGGGTCAGCTGCTCGGCCAGGCCGTCCTCGATCAGCGTCGTGCCGCGCTCCTCGCACTCCGGGCAGCGCAGCTCCACGCGCCAGGCATCGGCCCCGTGGCCGGCCCAGTCCACCGGCTGGACGAGCGGCGAGCCGCACGACCCGCAGATCGTGAGGTTGTCGAGCGCCTCGAGCATCTCGGCGTCGGAGCGCGCCGCCGTTTCATCCCGGGTTCCGGGCTCCTCGTTCATCGCGAACGGCTCCCCGTCGACGTAGAGGATCTCGATGCGCAGCCCGGACGGCAGCGAGATGCTGCTGAGCGCGGTGTCGTGGATTTCGTGGTCATCAGGTCGCATAGCAACGCCTCTGGTGCGCGCTTTCTCTGCTTCCACAACAACTCCTGCCCCGAAAAGGTGCGGAATATCACCGATGCCGCTGAACCGCTTCCTTCCCCGGTTTCAAAGGGGGCCGGTACGATGTGCCCATGCCTTCGATCGGCCCTCTCGAGCTGGGGATCGTCCTGGTCATCATCCTCCTGATCTTCGGGCCCAAGCGGCTGCCCGGCCTCGGTCGCCAGCTCGGCTCGGGGATGCGCGAGTTCAAGGAATCGATCACCGGCCGGGGCGGCAAGGACGAGGAGGCCCCCAAGGTCGAGGCCGCCAAGGCCGACGAGCCCGAGGCGCCAAAGACGCCGGCCGAGAAGTCACCGGCCGCGCCGGCCGACGGTCCTCGCGCCGACAGCTGAGGATCCATGCCGGTCTTTCGGCCGATCGGCCATGAGGACCGCATCAGCATCGTCGACCACCTCGACGAGCTGCGCTCGCGCCTGATCGTCTGCGTCGTCGGCTTCGTCATCGCCTTCGCCTTCACCTACTGGCAGAACGCCGGGATCCTGGACATCGTCAACCAGCCGCTGGTCGACGCCCAGAAGGCCGGCCAGCTCAACCCGCAGAACGCGGTCGACCAGAGCGCCCGCTTCGAGAAGGAGCTCTCCCAGGCGATCAAGGAGCTCACCCCGGCCACGGCGGCCACCGGCCGGGCGCTGAAGGACATCGCCGGCGAGCCCGGCGTCAGCGCCGAGGCCAAGGCGCAGGCGGCGGCCGCCGCCGCACGGCTGGCCGGGGCGACCGAGGCCCTCGCCAGGGCCTCGCGGGCCGCGCCTACCGACTTCAGCCGCAAGCCGCTGACCCTCGGCGTGGCCGAGCCGTTCGTGGCCACCTTCACCGTCGCCGCCTACGCCGCCCTCCTGCTCACCCTGCCGCTGATCCTCTGGCAGGCCTACGCCTTCGTCCTGCCCGCCTTCGACCGCGAGGAGCGCCGGGTGGTGATCCCGCTGATGGCGCTCGTGCCGCTGCTCTTTGCCGCCGGCGTCCTGTTCGGGTACTTCGTCGCCCTGCCCCGGGCCGTGGAGTTCCTCCAGAACTTCAACAGCGCCCAGTTCGACATCCAGATACAGGCGCGCGACTACTACCGGTTCGTCGTCATCTTCCTCGGGCTGATGGGGCTGATCTTCCAGATCCCGGTGGGCGTGCTGGTGCTCACGCGCACCGGCGTGGTCGACGCGCGGATGCTCTGGAAGCGCCAGGGCTACGTGATCCTGGGCATCGCCGTGCTGGCCGCGGTCGCCACCCCCACGCCCGATCCGGTGACCATGCTCGTGACCATGGTGCCGCTCGTCCTGCTCTACGAGCTGAGCATCGGCCTGGCCTACCTGTTCAAACCCAAGGGCGGCACGATCAAGACCCGCTGGGAGAACATCTGGGACGAGGACGAGGACGACGAGCAGGAGCTGCTGGCCCGTGAGGCGGTCGCCGACGAGGCGCGTGGAGCGGGAACCGGCACCGGCACCGTATCCTGACCGCAATGCTTTTCGACCTGCGCGGAAAAGGGCGCCGCACCGCGGTGAAGATCATCTACAGCGGCCTGGCGATCCTGCTCGGCGGCGGCCTGGTCTTCTTCGGCATCGGCAGCGCCACCGGCGGCGGCGGCCTCTTCGACGCCTTCTCCGGCAACTCCGGAAACGTCAGCAACGTCTACACCAAGCAGATCGACGAGTTCCAGAAGAAGGTCAAGGCGCAGCCCAGGAACCAGGATGCCTGGCTGGCGCTCACCCGGGCCCAGGTCCAGAGCGCCTCGGTGGAGGGCTACGACCAGGCCACCGGCGCCTACGACGCCGCGGGGCGCGCCGAGCTCGAGAAGGCCTCTTCCTCCTGGAAGAGCTACCTGGCGCTCAACCCGAAGAAGGCCAACGCCCAGGTCGCCGCCCTGATGGTCAACGCCTACGGCCCCGCCGGCCTCAACGACCCGAAGGCCGCCGCCGGCGCCCTGAAGGAGGTGATCGCCGGCCGCAAGCCCAACGCTGCCCTCTACGCGCAGCTGGCCGTGCTCAGCTACCAGGCCGGTGACAAGGGCCAGGCCCGCCTGGCCGAGCAGCGAGCGCTGGAGCTCGCCCCGGCCGACAAGCGCAAGCTGATCAGCGCCCAGCTGGCCGCCCAGAAGGCGCAGATCGACGCGGCGCGCAAGAAGCAGGCCGAGCAGCAGGCCCAGCCCGCACCGGGCCTGGGCGGCTGAGCGACGCTGCCGTCGCGCCGGCCCGGCGGGCGGGCGCGGGCACGCCGGCAGCCGCTAGCATTCGCCGCCGCACGCCCCTGTAGCTCAACTGGTAGAGCAGCGGACTCTTAATCCGAAGGTTCCAGGTTCGATCCCTGGCGGGGGCACTTCACTACGCGCCCGCTCCCCGGCGCCCCTCAGCCGTCGATCGAGATGATCCCCTTGTTCATGGCCATCCCGATGGCCTGGGCGCGCGTGCGGGCGCCGAGCTTGCGCATCGCGTTGCGCACGTGGACCCGCACCGTGTCCGGCGAGATTCCCAGCTTCTCGGCGATCTCGGTGCCCCGGAAGCCGAGCGCCAGCTGCTCGAGGACCTCGACCTCCCTGGGCGAGAGCGACGGCGCCTGAATCCGGTCTACCTCGTCCATCGCCGGCTCGACCGTCTCCCGGTGGCCCTCCGGGTGGACGATGAAGATCGTCAGGTGGCGGCCGGGAAGCACGTTGGCGGTGGCGTTGTACTCGACCTCCACCCGCCGCCCGTCGCCGGTCAGCACCTCGAAGGTGCCGACAAGGCTGCCGGCGGTAAGGAAGGCGTTCCAAACGTCCTCCATCTCCTCGAGGTTGTCCGGCGGGGTTACGTCCTCGATCCCGAGGCTGAGGATCTCCTCCCGGGAGCGGCGCAGCAGGTTGCAGGCCGCGTCGTTTGCCGCCAC
>CAIKSH010000290.1 GCA_903830015.1 uncultured Solirubrobacterales bacterium
CCAGGAGGTCCACCACCGGGTCAAGAACAACCTCCAGATCGTGGCGAGCCTCCTGAGCCTGGAGGCCGCCCGGGCCCGGCTGCCGGCCCGGCGCCCGCGCCCGGCCGGCCGCTAGCGTTCAGCGCCGATGGGCGCCGGCAGCTTCTACGTCACAACACCGATCTACTACGTCAACGCGGCGCCGCACCTCGGCCACGCCTACACGACGATCGCCGCCGACGTCATGGCCCGCCACCACCGCCAGCGCGGCGAGGCGGTCTTCTTCCTCACCGGTACCGACGAGCACGGCGAGCCGGTCGCCCACGCCGCCGCCGCCGAGGGGGTAGAGCCGCAGGAGCTGGCCGACCGCAATGCCGCGCGGTTCCTCGAGCTGACCCCGCAGCTGCAGGCCAGCAACGACTTCTTCATCCGCACCACCGACCCCGACCACGTGGCCCGGGTCCAGGCGGTGCTCGAGACGGTGAGGGAGAACGGCTACGTCTACGAGGGCACCTACGAAGGCTGGTACTGCCCGCGTTGCGCCGACTTCAAGACCGAGCAGGAGATCGCCGAGGGCAACACCTGCCCGATCCACCACATCGAGCTGACCCGCGAGAACGAGCAGAACTGGTTCTTCCGCCTCTCGGACTTCCAGGAGCCGCTCGAGCGGCTCTTCGACGAGAACCCCGACTTCGTCAGCCCGAAGTCGCGCTTCAACGAGGCGCGCTCGTTCATCGCCGGCGGCCTGCAGGACGTCTCGCTCTCGCGCCGGGGGCTGGAGTGGGGCGTGCCGCTCCCCTGGGATCCCGGCCAGGTGGCCTACGTCTGGTGGGACGCGCTCCTCAACTACTACACCGCCCTCGGCGTGGCCGACCCCGACGGCGGGCTCGAGGAGACCTTCTGGCCGCCCGACTTCCAGCTGATCGGCAAGGACATCCTCAAGTTCCACGCCGTCTACTGGCCGGCGCTGCTGATGGCCGCCGGGCTCGAGGTCCCGCGCCGGCTCTTCGTCCACGGCTTCCTGCTCATGGACGGCGAGAAGATGAGCAAGTCGCTGGGCAATGTCCTGGACCCGGTCGAGGTGGTCGAGCGCTTCGGCGCCGACGCCCTGCGCTTCTACCTGATGCGCGACGTGCCCTTCGGCGCCGACGGCTCGGTCTCGCCGGCGGCCTTCGACGCCCGCTACGAGACCGAGCTGGCCAACGAGTACGGCAACCTGGCCGGCCGCACGGTGGCCATGGTCCACCGCTACCGCGACGGTCAGGTGCCCCGGGCCGAGCTCGACCCGGAGCTCGCCGAGGCCTTCGCCGGCCTGCCCGATCGGGTCGCCGCCCTCGTCGACGACGGGGCGATCTCGCAGGCGCTCGACGAGATCTGGGAGCGCGTGCGGCGCTGCAACCGCTACGTGGAGGAGCGCGCTCCCTGGCAGCTGGCCAAGGACGAGGGCCAGGCCGGGCAGCTCGACGTGGTTCTCGCCTCGCTCATCGAAGCGGTCCGCGCGCTGACCGTGATGCTCTCCCCGTGGCTTCCGGAGAGCTCCGGCCGGCTGCTGCGGGCGCTCGATGCCGGCGACGAGTCGTGGCCGGCGGCCCGGTTCGGCGCCGGGAGCGTGGGCACGGTCGCCGAGCTGGAGCCGCTCTTTCCCAAGGACCCCGGCCCGGCCGGGGGCTGAAGGGGCAGCGGCCGTCGTGATCGACAGCCACACCCACCTCGAGCTCTGCGACGGCGAGCCGGCCGCCCTGGTCGAGCAGGCCCGGGAGGCGGGGGTCGGCCGGATCCTCACCATCGGCATCGACGGCGATTCCTCCCGGCTGGCCCTCGAGCAGGCGCGGGCCAACGAGGGCGTGATGGCGGCGGTCGGACGCCACCCCAACAGCGCCGGCGGCTTCGACGATGCGGCGGCCGCCGAGCTGCTCGAGCTCGCCGCCGACCCGCACTGCGCCGCGGTGGGGGAGACCGGGATCGACCTATACCGCGAGGGTGCGCCCCCGGCCGACCAGGAGCGGGCTTTCGCCGCGCAGGCCGAGGTGGCGCGCGCGGTCGGCAAGCCGCTGGTGATCCACTCCCGCGCCGCCGCCTCGCAGACCATCTCCTTCCTTCGCGAGCACGCCGCCGGCCTCCCGGTGGTGCTGCACTGCTTCTCGATGGCCGACCGCCTGGACGAGTGCCTGGCCGAGGGGTGGTGGATCTCGTTCGCGGGCAACGTCACCTACCCGTCGGCGGCCGACCTGGCCGAGGCGGCCCGGCGCGTCCCGGCCGACCGGCTGCTCGTGGAGACCGACGCTCCCTACCTGGCGCCCCAGGCCCACCGCGGCGAGGGCAACGTCCCGGCCAACGTCGTCGATACGGCGCGCTTCCTGGCCCAGGCGCGCGGCGTGGAGTACGAGGAGCTCGAGGCCGACGTCGACCGCAACGCGCGGGAGCTCTTCCGGTGGTGAGGGCCGACGCCGGCCAGGCGGCAGGGGGAGAGGCGGCCGAAGGCCCCTCGCAGCCGAGCCTGCGCCGGATGCGCCAGTTCGACGTTCGCCCGCGCCACGATCTCGGGCAGAACTTCCTCGTCGACTCGAACATGCTCGACGTGATCGGCGCCCTGGCCGCCGTCGGGCCGGACGACACGGTCCTGGAGGTGGGGGGAGGCCTGGGCGTCCTGAGCGAATACCTGGCGCCGCGCTGCGGCCACCTCCACGTGGTCGAGGTCGACCCGGCCCTCGAGCCGGCGCTGGCCGACGCGCTGGCCCCGTTCGACAACGTCACCCTTACCGTCGCCGACGCGATGGACCTCGACCTGCCGGCCCTGGATCCGGCGCCGACGGTGATGGTCGCCAACCTGCCCTACGGTGTCGCGGCCACCGTCGTGCTGCGGACGATCGCCGAGCTGCCCGGGCTGCGTCGCTGGGTGGTGATGGTCCAGCGTGAGGTCGGCGAGCGGTTCGCCGCCGGCGCCGGCGAGCCGGCCTACGGGATCCCCTCGGTGCTCGCCCAGCTCTCCTGCGAGGTCAAGGTCGAGCGGCAGGTCTCGCGCAACGTCTTCCACCCGGTGCCGAACGTCGACTCGGTGCTGCTGAGGCTCGAACGGGTGGCGCCGCCGGCCGACCCCGCGGTGGCGGCGATGGTCCGAGCCGCCTTCGCCCACCGGCGCAAGGCGCTGGCCCGCTCGCTCGACACCGCCGGCTGGGGAGGGGAAGATGTACGCGGGCGCGCCCGGGAGGCGCTGGTCGGGCTCGGCCTGGCGCCCGATGCCCGGGCCGAGAGCCTTACTCCGGCGCAGCTGCGCGAGCTTGCGGAGATGCTTTCCCGATGACTGCGATTACCGAACCGGCGCCGGCGAAGGTGAACCTGGGGCTGACCCTCGGGCCGCTGCGCGAGGACGGGCGCCACCGGCTGGTGACCGTGATGCAGCCGGTCGGCCTCTGCGACCGGGTCTCGGCCGCTCCCGCTCCCCTGGGCGCCGGGGAGGATGAGTGCCTCTGCGAGGGGGTCGAGGGAGAGAACCTCGCCCTCGCGGCCCTGCGCGACTTCCGTGCCGCCACAGGCTGGGACGGGGCTCCCGTGCGGCTCGAGATCGAGAAAAAGATCCCGGTGGCCGCCGGCATGGCCGGCGGGTCGGCCGACGCCGGCGCCGCGCTGCGGATCGCCGAGCGCCTCTCGGGGATCGAGGACGACGAGCTGGTCGACTCGGTGGCCGCGGGGCTGGGCTCCGACGTGCCCGCGCAGGTCTGGCCCACCCGCTACCTGGCTACCGGTGCCGGAGATGTGCTCCACGCCCTGCCGGAGCCGGCGCCCTTCGGGGTGCTGGTGGTTCCCTCCCGCCACCGGCTCTCCACCCCCGACGTCTTTCGCGAGGCCGACCGGCTCGGCCTGGCCCGCAGCGGCGCCGAGGTCGAGGCCCGGGAGGCCGAGCTGGTCGGCGCCCTGGCCGCCGGCGCCGCCTTCCCGCCCGAGGACCTGATGGAGAACGACCTCGAGCCGGCCGCGGTCTCGCTCCTGCCCGAGCTGGAGTGGACCCTCGACGAGGTGCGGGGGGCCGGGGCGCTGCGGGCCTTCGTCTGCGGCTCGGGCCCGACCGTCATCGGCCTCTTCGACGTCCTGGGCAGCGCGGTGGCCGCCGCGACGGCGCTGGCCGGCCGCGACCCGCGGCCGGTGGCCGTGGAGCCCTGGTACCCGAGCGCACTGGGGCCGGGCCGGCGATGAAGGTCTGGCCCTTCGTGGCGGCGGCGGCCCTGGTGGCCTTCCTGGTCCGCCGGCGCCGGCACCTCGAGCCGCCGCTGCTGGTCGGCGGGGCGCTGGTGGCCATCGGGCTCTGCGTCTACGGGTCGGGACTGGTGAAGCTGCCGAACCTCGAGGAGCTCCTCCTGCACATCGGCAACACCCTTGGCCAGTGGACCTACCTGCTGGTCGCCGTGCTGGCCTTCCTGGAGACCGGCGCCTTCGTCGGCCTGCTGGCCCCCGGGGAGACGGCGATGATCCTCGGTGGCGTGGTGGCCGGCCAGGGCGAGATCTCGGTCATCACG
>CAIKSH010000291.1 GCA_903830015.1 uncultured Solirubrobacterales bacterium
CAGCGCCCGGTGAGCTTCGCGCGGTAGGCGTCTACGTTCTGGGCGAGCGTGTAGGGGTCGGCGCCGCCGATCGACACGGTCTCCAGGCCGTCGGGGGCCCCGGCCGTTCCCAGCCGCAGGAGCTTGCCGGTGGCCGGGGAGAGCTCCTCGATGGCCGCGGCCGTCGGGGCCGGAATCTCGCTGCCCTGCGTGAGGAGGACGGGGGCCCTCAGCGGCGGAGCCATGAGGGAGGCGGCGGTCACCGCGGCCGGCCAGGACGAGGCGTCGGCCAGGGCGATGGCCGGGGGCCGCTGGCCGGCGCCCGGGTAGACGGCGCGGGCCGAGCCGGCAGCGAGTTCGACGGGCCCGCCGCCGGGGATCCGGCTCGTGTTCTTGGTGGCCGAGATGGGGATCGACGGGGCCTCGGCGACAGCGTTGCCTGTCTGGCCCGAAGCTCCATCGTCGCCGGCGCGCCCGCAGCCGGCGAAGGCCACTGCCGCGATGGCCAGCCCGACAAGGAGGGGCGCTGCTCTGCGGCGGGAGGCCATCGACGCGAGCGTAGCGCGCAGACGGGCCGCGCCGGCTGCAGCCGAAATTGCCGGAAAGAGCAGGGTTTCGGACCCCTCCAACGAAGGGTGAACCGCTTCCGTCCCGAAACTCGTATACGTTCCCAACACGCCGAATCGCCGCACGCGGTGATCGGGGGACCCAGAAGTTGGGGCTAATCCGGAGGTTTTCCTCCAGAAGCGCCGGTTCGTTCCGCGCTAGCCCGTCAGCTAACCCCGAAGGCCAACGAACGAAACCGACAGTGATCAAGAACACCAGGCTCACAGTCCTACTCGCCACCGGTCTTTGCCTCGCCATGGCCGGAAGCGCCTCGGCAGCCACCAAGAAGGCGCCGGCGCCGGCCAACCCACCGGCCTCGCCGGCGACCGGCGGCCAGGAGTTCGGCGAGCCCAACCTCGTCGACGTGCCGGTGGCCGGAGGCTCCCGGGCCCGCCTGCTCTCCAGCGGCAAGGCCGCCGCTCCCGAGAACGCGCCCGAGGCCGTCCAGCAGGCGATCTGGGCCGCCAACCGCATCATCGGCAAGCCCTACCGCTACGGCGGAGGCCACGCGAGGTTCGAGGACAGCGGCTACGACTGCTCGGGCACCGTCTCCTATGCGCTGCGTGGTGCCGGGCTGGTGAAGAGTCCGCTCAACTCATCCGGCTTCATGCGTTGGGGCAAGCGCGGCAAGGGCCAGTGGATCACGGTTTACACCAACCCCGGCCACGCCTACGTCGTGATCGCCGGCCTGCGCCTGGACACCAGCGCTGCCGACGACCCGCGCGGCGGCAAGGGCCCCCGCTGGCGGCCGCTGCGCAAGTCGGACAGCGGCTTCGCCGCCCGCAGCCCCGTCGGCTTCTAGCCGCCTTTCTCCGTCCGGCCCGTAACGGCGGGCCGAGAGGGCCGTCCGCAGCCCCGATTGCAGATATCGGCAACCCCTCACCTACCTTTTCGATTCCGATGCGCGCGCGCCTAACGCTCCTGGTCGCCGCGGCGGTGATCCCTGCCGCCCTCTGGGCCGTCCTTCCCGTCGGCACGCTCGGCGCTACCCGCGAGGAGCGCCTCCAGCAGCGGATCGACCGCACCGAGGCGAAGATCTCGACGAAGAAGGGCAAGGAGCGCGTGCTCACCACCCAGGTATCGGCGTGGAACCGAAAGATCCGGCGCCTCCAGGGCTCAATCGACGTCCTGCAGTCGCGCGAGGACGTAATCCAGGCCGACCTCGACTCGGCGACCCGCGTCCTCAATCGCACGCAGGCCGAGCTTCGCCACCAGCGTCGCCGCCAGGTCAAGCTCCAGGCCCGCCTGGCCGAGGGGCGGCGCGTTCTCGGGGCACGGCTGGTGGAGCTGTACCGGGCCGACGACCCCGACCTGGTGACGGTGATCCTCAGCTCGAAGGGGTTCGCCGAGCTGCTCGAGCGTGGCGAGTTCCTGCGCCGGATCAGCGACCAGGACAAGCGGGTCATCACCCTCGTGCGCACCGCGCGAGTAAACGCCACGATGACGGCCAACCGGCTCGACGTGCTCGAGAAGCGCCAGCAGACCGTTGCGCTGCGGATCAAGAAGCGCCGTGACGCGGTCGCCTCGGTCAAGGCGCGCATCGTCAGGGTCCAGGACGGCTACGACGCGGTCAGAGGGCAGCGTGCCGCAGCCCTGGCCGGCGTCCGCCAGGACCGCCGCCAGCTCGAGGGCAATCTCTCCAAGATGCGCGAAGTCCAGCAGCGGATCACCGGCGTGCTTAACGGTGCTCCCGCCGGCCCCATCCGCAACGGCACCGGCTCGATGATCTGGCCGGTCAATGGCCCCATCACATCTCCCTTCTGCGAGCGGCGCTCGTGGGAATCCTGCCACCCGGGCATCGATATCGGCGTGCCCTCCGGCACGCCGATCCGCGCGGCCGACAGCGGACGCGTGGCCCTGGCCGCCCCCACCAGCGGCTACGGCAACTACACCTGCGTCCAGCATTCGGCCTCGCTCTCGACCTGCTACGCCCACCAGTCCCGCTTTGCCGCGAGCACTGGCCAGAGCGTGAGCAAGGGCCAGGTGATCGGCTACGTCGGCTGCACCGGCTTCTGCTTTGGCGACCACCTCCACTTCGAGGTGCGCGTCAACGGGCAGGTCACAAACCCCATGAGTTACCTGTAGCCCTAGCCTTCCGGTCATGCAGCCGGAGATAGACCTTTTCGGGCTCCCGGTCAAGACCTTCGGGCTGATGTTCGCCCTGGGCTTCATCGCCTGCTGGGCGGTGATCCGCCGGCGGCTGGTCGAGATAGGCAAACCGGCCGACTGGGCCTTCGAGATCATCTTCGCCTCTTTCGTCGGAGGGCTCGTCGGCTCCCGGGTCGCCTGGGTCCTCGAGAACTGGAGCCAGGTGAGCCCGGGGCTTCCGGGCAGCCTCTTCTCCGGCTCGGGGCTCGTCTGGTACGGGGGCGTCATCGGCGGCACCCTGGTCGTCCTCGGGTGGGCCCGATGGCGCGACTGGCTCTGCCCTTCGACCTTCGACATCGCGGCGGTCCCCCTCGCCCTCGGCAACGCGATCGGCCGCATCGGCTGCCAGCTCGCGGGGGACGGCGACTACGGAAAGGCCTGGGACGGCCCGTGGGCGATGGGCTATCCGAATGGAACGGTGCCCACCGCTCCCGGGGTGACGGTCCACCCGACCCCGATCTACGAAACGCTCGCCATGGGCCTGATCGCCTGGGTCCTGTGGCGGCTGCGCGACCGCGTGCGGCCGGGCTGCCTCTTCGCCCTGTGGCTGGTCCTGGCCGGCCTCGAGCGCTTCCTGGTCGAGTTCCTTCGGACCAATGACGTCGTCGCCCTCGGGCTGACCACGCCCCAGCTCCAGAGCGCGGCGATGATCGTGGCCGGCGCGGTCGTCCTGGCGGTCGTTCGCCACCGGCACGGCTCGGTCTTCCTGAGGCCGGCGCCCCGCGCGGCTGCCGCCTAGGAAGCGAACGCGTCCAGCAGGAAGCGCACGCTCAGGTCCTGGAACTCGGCGTCGTGCTGGATCGAGCGGTGATGGCCGCCG
Organism: uncultured Solirubrobacterales bacterium; assembly: GCA_903830015.1. Taxonomy (GTDB): domain Bacteria; phylum Actinomycetota; class Thermoleophilia; order Solirubrobacterales; family Solirubrobacteraceae; genus F1-60-MAGs163. Next base: position 3,554 of record CAIKSH010000291.1, read on the forward strand.
GGCACCGCCACGAAACGGCACAGGCCCTCGGGCGCGAGCCCGGCCAGGCGCTCGGAGAGCCCGAACGGAACGACCTCGTCCTCCTCGGCGTGGAGGAGCAGGAGGGGGCCGCGCAGTTTCCGGACCGCCTCGGCCTCGTCTTCCTCGTCGAGACGCTCGCCGACCGCGGGGTCGGCGTGAAAGTCGAAGGCGCCGGCCCGCAGACCGGCGGCCAGCCCGCGCCCGGGCGCCGGGCAGATTGCGATGACGGCGCTCGCGCCGACCGGGGCGGCAGCCACCAGGGCCACGTAGCCGCCCATGCTCGATCCACGCAGGCCGAGCGGTCCCGGTGGAAGGAGCGAGGCGATCGCGCCGACGTCATCGATGAACCGCGAGTCGAAGCTCCCTTCGCTTTCCCCGTGGCCTCGCTGGTCGAAGCAGGCGGTGGCGATGCCGGCCGACCGGGCGCGGCGGGCGAAGTCGAAGTGTGATTCCTTCGAAGAGCCTGCGCCGTGGAGGATGACCAGCGAGCCCCTCGGGTCCCCGGCGGGAAGAAAGAGCGCGTAAGCGAGGCCGTCGTGGAGGCCGGTTTCCTGCGGCGGGTCGACGTGGACGGCGCGCATGGCGTGCCATCATGCGCCGTCGATGACCGGCGTGCAACTGCCCGAAAACCTTTACCCGGCGGGGAGCCGGATCAACGAGCAGGGCCGGCTCGAGATCGGCGGCTGCGATGTGGTCGATCTCGCCGAGGAGTTCGGGACGCCGGCGTTCATCGTCGCCGAGGACGACCTGCGCGCCCGTGCGCGCGAGCTGCAGGGCGCCTTCGCAGCCGCCACGCCCGACTTCGGGCTGCTCTTCGCTTCCAAGGCCTTCCCCTGCTCGGCGGTCGATGCGCTCTTCTTCGACGAGGGCTACGGCTGCGACGTGGCCTCGGCGGGGGAGATGGAGATCGCGCTGGCCGGCGGGGTTCCCGCCGAGCGCCTCCAGCTTCACGGAAACGCCAAGACCGGGGCCGAGCTGGCCGCCGCCGTCGGCAGGGGCGTCGGCGCGGTGGTGGTGGACAACACGGCCGACCTCGAGCGCCTGGCCGAGCTGCTGCCCGGCGCCGGCCCGGTTGACCTCTACCTGCGTATCGCTCCCGGCGTGAGCCCGGAGACCCACCCGGCGATCTCCACCGGCGGCCCGAACACCAAGTTCGGATTCGACCTCCAGCACGCACCGGCGGCGATCGAGCGGGCCGCCTCCATCGACGGCGCCGTGCTGGCCGGCCTGCACTTCCACGTCGGCTCGCAGCTGACCGACCTGGACTCCTTCGAGCGCGCACTCGAGCGGCTGGCGCCGCTGGGCGACTTTCCCGCCTACAACCTCGGCGGCGGGCTGGCGGCCGCCTACACCGAGGCCGACCGCGTCCCTTCCTTTGCCGACTACGCGGCGGCCAAGGCCGGGGCCCTCGAGGCGGTCTTCGGCCCGGGCAAGCGCCTGCTCGACGAGCCGGGGCGGGCGCTGGTGGCCAACGGCTGCGTGACGCTCTACCGGGTCGAGTCGGTCAAGCGGAACGTCGACACCTACGTGGCCGTCGACGGCGGCATGTCGGACAACCTGAGGCCGATGCTCTACGGCGCCCGCTACGAAGCCCAGATCGCCGACCGCTTCGGCGGCGGCACGCGATGCCACGTGGTCGGCCAGCACTGCGAGTCGGGCGACATCCTGGTTCGCGACGCCGACCTGGCCGATCCGGTTGCAGGGGATCTTCTGGTCACGCCGGCGACCGGCGCGTACGGTCATGCGATGGCCAACAACTACAACGGAGCCCTGCGGCCCCCCGTCGTCTTCGTGAGCGGGGGAGATGCCCGCTGCGTCGTGCGACGTGAGAGCGTGGCCGATCTCCTTGCCCGCAATGAGTGACCGGGATGTCAGGATCGGCCTCCTTGGCCGCGGTACGGTCGGCGGCGCCTTCGCCGAGCTGGTCGAAAGCCGCGCCGACTCGGTGGAGGCCCTGAGCGGCCGGCGCCCGGTGATCTCCGGGGTGCTCACCCGCTCGGAGGGCGACTTCGCCGAGATCCTCGCCGGCTCCGACGTGATCGTCGAGGTGATGGGCGGCCTGGATCCGGCGCGCGACCACGTGGTCGCGGCGCTCGAGGCCGGCGTTCCGGTGATCACCGCCAACAAGCAGCTGGTAAGCAGGTGCGGGCCCGAGCTCTGGGAGGCAGCCGCCCGGGGCGGCTCCCAGCTGCGCTTCGAGGCCGCGGTCGCCGCGGTGGTCCCGGTGATCCGCGTGCTCACCGAATCGCTGGCCGGCGCCGATATCGAGCGCGTCCACGGCATCGTCAACGGCACCACCAACTTCATCCTCTCCGAGATGGCCAGCACCGGGGCTGGCTACGCCGAGGCGCTGGCCGAGGCCCAGCGGCTCGGTTACGCCGAGGCCGACCCTAGCGACGACGTAAGCGGTGCCGACGCCGCGGCCAAGATGGCGATCCTCGCCCAGCTCGCCTTCGACGGCTGGGTCGATATCGGGGACGTCGTCTACGAGGGAATCGAGGGGCTCACCGCCGAGGACCTCGCCTACGCCCGCGAGTTCGACCTGGCTCTCAAGCTGCTCGGGACGGCCGAGCGCGTGGGGGACGAGGTCTCGGTCCGGGTGAACCCGGCCTTCCTGTACTCCGAGCATCCCCTGGCTTCGGTCAATGGGTCGTTCAACGCGGTGACCGTCGAGGGGCCGGACATAACCGAGGTGACGCTCTCCGGCCCCGGTGCCGGCGGCCCGCAGACGGCCAGCGCCATCCTTGGAGACCTGGTGAGCATCCTCACCGGGGTACCCGCCATCCCGGCTCCCGGCGGGGAGCTCTCGGCGGCCGCGGAGGTGGTCTCCTCGTTCTACCTGCACCTGGAGGTCGTCGACCGGCCGGGCGTGCTGGCGCAGATCGCGAGCGTGCTGGGCGAGCACGGGGTCTCGGTCAAGTCGGTGGTCCAGAAGGGCGTGGGGGAGGGGGCGAGGCTGGCCATGGTCACCCACCCGATCCGCGAGCAGGACTTCAATGCTGCGCGTGACGCCATCGCGTCGCTGGACTTCGTGAGCTCGGCCCCCAGGGTCATCCGGGTAATCGACGAGCATTTCGACG
>CAIKSH010000292.1 GCA_903830015.1 uncultured Solirubrobacterales bacterium
CGTTCGGCGCCGGCGTAAACGTTCAGGTGTCCGCCGCGGGCAAAGCCGCAGAGCGTCATGCCGCGGTCGCCGGCCAGCTCGATGGCCAGCGAAGAGGGCGCGCCGACCCCCACGAGGATCGGGCAGCCGGCCACGGCCGCCTTCTGCACGAGCTCGAAGGAGAGCCGGCCGCTGACGCAGAGGATCCGTCCCGCGAGGGGAAGGGCACCGTCGGCCAGGCAGCGGCCGATCACCTTGTCCATGGCGTTGTGGCGCCCGACGTCCTCCCGGGCCACGATCAGCTCGCCGGCCGCGTCGAAGAGTCCGGTGGCGTGCAGGCCCCCGGTTCGGGCGAAGGCCGGCTGGGCCTCGCGCAGCCGGTCGGGAAGGGAGGCCAGCAGGTCGCGGTCCACTACCGGCCCCTCGGCGACCGGCGGGGCAAGGACCTCCACCTCTTCGAGCGCGCCCTTGCCGCAGACTCCGCACGAGGAGGTGGCGTAGAAGCGCCGCTCGGGGGGCTCGCGCACCAGGGTGCCCTCGACCTCGACGATGTTGCCGGCCAGGTCGGCCGGCGGGCCGGCGCTGCGCGCTTCGGTGATCAGCCCCTCGCCGAACAGGAAGCCCAGGGCGAGCTCCTCGTCGTGGCCCGGGGTGCGCATCGTGACGGCGACCGCCTGGCCCCCGGCACGGATCTCCAGCGGCTCCTCGACGGCCACCTCGTCGGCCACGCCATCGTCCCGGCTGACGCCGGTGGTCAGCCGCCCGGTTTGGCTGCCGGCCTCCATGGTCACACCCTAGCCCCGGTCGCCGGCGCGGTAGCGTTGCCGCCTTGCGCGAGAAGCTCGAAAAGCGGGTGGTGCCCAGCCTGATCATGGCGATTTCCACCTTCACCCTGCCGGCCCGGCTGGCTGCCGCCGTGCGCCGGGCAACCGGGCGCTCCGGGACGGTCGAGCTCTTCTACGCCTACGACGAGCCGAGCAGCGCGTATGCGCTTCTCGAGCTCGCCTCGACCGTACAGGGCCGCCGCGTGACGATCGAGCTGCTTCCGGTGGTGAGCCGGGGTATCGACGGCGACTCGGCCCTCGAGCGAAAGCGCGCCTACGCCCTGGTCGACGGACGCCGCCTGGCCCGCCGGATCGACCGCACGATGGGCCGCAGCGAGCCGGTCGACCCCGGTCGCGTGGCCTTCCTGGCGGCGTGGACCGCCCTCGGGCCGCAGGGCCCCGACCTCCAGGACTTTGCCGTTGCCGCCATCGAGCGGCTCTGGTTTGCCGGCGACGGCCCAATCGAGCGTGAGCCCTTCGCCGTGCTGTGGCGCGAGATGGTCGGCGGCGAGCCGCCGGACGAGAGCTCGCCGGCCGCCGGCGAGGCGGTCCGGGCCAACGAGCGCCGGATGAAGCGCAGCGGCCCCTACGAGACGCCGGCGGCCAAGGTCGGTGGCCGCTGGGATTTCGCCCAGGACCGGCCGCGCCAGATCGGGACCTGGCTCGACGAACTGGGATGGAGCCGGCGGTGAGCGACGACCGGATCGACTGGTTCTACTCCTTCCGGAGCCCGTACTCCTATCTCTCGGGCCCGCGCGGCTTCGAGCTGGCCGACGACTACCGGGTCGACCTGCGCTTCCGCGGCGTCATCCCGATGATGATGCGCGGCGAGTCGGTGCCCCGGTCCAAGCGGATTCACACGATTCGCGACGTCAAGTGCGAGGCCCGACGCCTGGGAATGCCGTTCGGCCCGAGCCACGATCCGCTCGGCGAGGGCGCCACGCGCTGCCTGGCGGTCAGCGAATACGCAAACGACCAGGGTCGCTCGCGCGAGTTCGTCCTCTCGGCCTCGACGGGGATCTGGGCCGAGGCCGTGGACCTCACCACCGACGAGGGCCTGCGCCTGGTCAGTGAGCGTGCCGGGCTCGACTGGCCTGGCTGCCTGGCCGCCGTGCGCGACCCGGGCATTGCCGAACGCGTCGAGGCCAACACCGAGGAGCTGGTCGAGATCGGCCACTGGGGAGTGCCGGTCTTCGTCTTTCGCGGCGAGCAGTTCTGGGGCCAGGACCGGATCGACGACCTGCGGCTCGTGCTCGACGATGCCGGGCTGCGAAACGCCTAGCCGCCGAGGGGGACCTGGGGCCAGACGGTGTCGATCGGCGTGAGCTCGACGCCGAAGGCCGCGGCCGCCTCGCGCGGGTTGTCGATCGGCACGCTGTCCGAGCCCATCACGCCGACCAGTGCCGAGGTGAGCTGCCGGGAGAACGGCACCAGGGCGGCGGCAGCGAGCACCGGCGTGTAGCGGACGCTGATGTCGGGGTGGTTGATCAGGTGGATCAGGTCGTCGACCGGCATCGTCTCCGGGCCGCCGAGCTCGAAGGTGCCGGCCGGCCCCTCGCCGGTGGCGACGGAGACGAGCATCGAGACGAGGTCGCCGGCGTAGATCGGCGCGACGAGCTGCCGGCCATCGCCCAGCGCGCGGATCGGCTTGTTGTCGGTGGCCAGGAAGGCCTCGGCCGTCGGGCCCGGGCGCGAGGGCTCGCCGATGATGAGGGGGGAGCGCAGGATCGTCGCATCGGCCCCGCAGCTGCGGATCAGCTCCTCGGCCTCGCCCTTGCTCCGAATGTAGGCGTTGCGCGACGAGGGGGTTGCCCCGACGTAGCTGACGTAGGCGACTCGCTGCACGCCGCCCGCGGCGGCGATTCCCTCGACGGTCCGGCGTACCGTCCCGACGTTGGCCAGTTCGTAGGTGTTCGGTTTCTCGGGGTTGAGCGCGCCGGCCAGGTGGGCGACGGCGACGCAGCCGGAGATCGCGGCCGCGGCATCGCCCTCGCGGGGAATCGGCCGGACCTCGATGCCCAGCTCGCCGAGCCGCCCGGCCAGCCAGCGGCCAAGGTGGCCGTCGGCCCCCGCGATCGCTACAGGTCCCGAAGCGTTCATCAGCCCCCACGTTATTGACTCTGACCGCCGGCGCCTATAGAAGACCCCCAACCACTCTGGGAGGAGAGCCAGTGTCCACGGAAACGGTTACGAGCGGGGAAGTGCCTGAGGGGCGCAGTGCGCGGAGCGTCCTCAAGTGGGTGCTGCTCATCGCGCTCGTCACCTTCTTCGCCGGGCTGCTCTTCGGCTACGACCAGGGAGTCATCGCCGGAGCGCTGGCCGGAATTGGCCAGGACTTCAAGGTCGGCAACTTCGCCAAGGAGGTCATCACCTCCTGGGTCACGCTCGGCGCGCTTTTCTCGGCGCTCGTGGCCGGCACGCTCGCCGATCGCTTCGGCCGCAAGCCGATCCTCCTGTCGGCCGGCGTCCTGTTCATAGGCGGCGCGGTGATCCAGGGCGTGGCACCGGACGTGCCGGTGCTTACCGCCGGGCGCGTCATCACCGGCTTCGGCATCGGCTTCGCCTCGACGATCGCCCCTCTCTACGCGGCCGAGATGGCGCCGAGCAAGATCCGCGGACGGATGGTCTCCACCTACCAGCTGGCGATCACCGTCGGCATCTTCTTCGCCTACCTGGTCTCCGACCTGCTCGAGCCCGGGCGCTGGCGCGAGATGTTTCTCGTGGCGATCATCCCGGGAACCCTGCTGATCATCGGCGTCCTGATCGTGCCCGAGTCGGCGCGGTGGCTGGCCAAGATGGGCAAGGAGAAGAAGGCCGAGGAGTCGCTGGCCAAGGTAACTCCGGCCGACGAGGTCCAGCCCCACCTCTCCGACATGGAGCACGAGCTGGCCCACGAGAAGGCCGAGGGCGAGGCGACGTGGGGAGACGTCTTCAGCCCGGGGATAAGGAAGGCGCTGATCGTCGGCGTCGGCCTTTCGATCTTCCAGCAGATCACCGGGATCAACGCGATCATTTACTACGCCAACACGATCTTCGAGAGCGCCGGGCTCACCAGCACCGGCGCGCAGACCACGGCCACCCTCTACTGCGTCGGCCTGACCAACGTGCTGGCCACCTTCATCGCGGTGGCCTACGTCGACCGTTTCGGCCGCAAGCCGCTGCTCTTCCTCGGGCTGACCGGGATGTTCGTCGCCCTGTGCGCCGTCGGACTGGGATTCGCCATCGAGTCGACCAAGGACACCGGCGCCGGGGCCTCGGTCGTCGGCATCATCACCATGGCCGCGCTCGTGGTCTTCATCGCCTCGTTTGCCTTCTCGCTCGGGCCGATCGTCTGGACGATCATCTCCGAGATCTATCCCAACCGGGTGCGCGGCCGCGCGGTCTCCCTGGCCACGGCGGCCAACTGGGGCGCCGCCTTCCTGGTGACCCAGTTCTTCCTCACCGTCGTTGACGGCATCGGCGAGGCGGCGACCTTCTTCATCCTCGCGGCTATGTGCGTCCTGGCTTATGCCTTCATCTGGCGGTACGTGCCCGAGACCAAGGGCCGCTCGCTCGAGGAGATCCAGGCCCAGTGGGCCAAGGGCGGCTCGACCAAGGACTGGGAGGAAGATTCGGCCTGATCGTCCCGCGGCGCGGGGTGCTCAGCCGCGCTGCGTTGCGGCGCCGAACAGCTCGACCACGCGCCGCCAGACGGCGTCGGTAGCGCGCTCGGCGTCCTCCTGGTCCGGGGGGTCCTCGCGGCCGGGCCGCAGCGGCTCGCCGAACCGGACCGTCACCTTCGGGAAGCGCAGGAAGCCGGCCCGGTGGAGGCTGGTGGCGTCGACGATCGCCGCCGGCACGACCGGGGCGCCGGTCGATAGCGCCACGATTCCCACTCCGTGGCGGGGGCGCCCGTCGAGCGAAGGCCGGATCCCGCCCTGGGGATAGATGACGACGAGGCCGCCGCGCTCGACGATGGCCTGCGCCGTCTCGATCGTCGCGTGGTCGTGGGCACCCCGGCGAACCGGGAAGGCGCCCAGCGCCGAGAGGAGGCGGGCGGCTACCGGGTTGGAGAAGAGCTCGGCCGCGGCCATGAAGTTGACCGGGCGGTCGATCCGGCAGGCCAGGAAGAAGTGGTCGAGATACGAGCCGTGGTTGGAGGCCACCAGGGTGCCACCGGCCCGGGGGACGTGGGCCAGGCCCTCGTACCGGGTCCTGAAGAGCCGCGCCGAGACCCGGGCCACCGCGCGAACCGCGTCCTGCAGGCGCCCGGGCGGGTGCTGGCGGGCGCGCTCCAGCAGCAGGTCGAGATGTTCGTCCGAGCGGCCAGGCGCCACGGAGGCAGACTACCGGCGGATACCGGCTCCGACACTGTCATCCTCAGGGAGTGCGCGTACTGGCCCTGATCCCCCTGATGGCCTCGTTCTTCGTCGCGGCCTGCGGCGTCGGCCAGCCCGAGAGCCAGGGGGCGACCCTGAGCGCTTCGGGCCTGAGGCTGGTGAGCGTAGGCAGCTTCGACCAGCCGCTCTACCTGGCCTCGCCTCCCGGCGACCGGCGCCGCCAGATGGTCGTCGAGCAGCCGGGGCGGATCGCCCTCGTCCGCGACGGAAGGAAGCAGAGCAGGCCATTCCTGGACATTCGCTCGCGGGTTACCGCCGGCGGGGAGCAGGGCCTGCTCGGGCTGGCCTTCGCTCCCGACTACTCCCGCAGCGGCCTGTTCTACGTCTACTACACCCGCCGTGACGGCCGCCAGGCGGTCTCCGAGTTCCGGCGCTCCACGGCCGACCGGGCCAACCCCGCCAGCGAGCGCCAGGTCCTGGTGATGGCCGACCCGGAGGGCAACCACAACGGCGGCCAGCTGAACTTTGGGCCCGACGGCCTGCTCTACATCGGAACCGGGGACGGTGGCGGTGCCGGTGACCAGCACGGATCCATCGGCAACGCCCAGGACCTGGGGTCGCTGCTCGGGAAGATCCTGCGGATCGACCCGTCGGCCGGCGCCGGCAAGGCCTATTCGGTGCCGTCCTCCAACCCCTTCGTCGACCGGGCCGGGGCCCGGCCCGAGATCTGGGCCTACGGCCTGCGCAACCCCTGGCGCTTCTCGTTCGACCGCCGCACCGGGGACCTGACGATCGGCGACGTGGGCCAGAACGAGGTCGAGGAGGTCGACTTCACCCTCCGCAACGAGAGCTCCGGCTCCAACTTCGGCTGGCGTCCCTTCGAGGGCGACCGCCGCTTCACCGACGAGGAGGCCCCCGGGGCCGTTCCTCCGGTGATCACCAAGACCCACGACGAGGGCTGGTGCTCGGTGACCGGCGGTTATGTCGTACGTGACCCGAAGCTCACGACGCTCCAGGGCCGCTACCTCTATGGCGATTTCTGCAAGGGCGAGATCTGGTCGGCCAAACTCGCGGCCGGGTCGGCATCCCAGGACCGCCGGGTCGCCGGGCTCCCCGGGGTAAACCAGCTCTCGTCTTTCGGGGAGGACGCCCAGGGCCGTATCTACGTGATCTCGCTGGCCGGTCGGGTCAGCCGGCTGGCCGCGCGCTAGCGCGCCCCGGGCGTCGCAGGCGCAGGGAATCGCGGGCCGAGGTCGAATAGCGTTCCGGCCAGCGCCCGATCCCGAACGACCTGGAGACAGCCCGTGTCCGACTTCACCCTCGACCACCGCCAGCCGGTCCTCGCCGACGAGCTTCCCGGCTCGATCGCCCGTGACATCGCCCTTGTCGTCGCCGGCGCCCTGTTCACCGCGCTGCTGGCCCAGATCACGGTCAGCGTTCCCGGGTCACCGGTGCCGATCACCGGCCAGACGCTGGCCGTCGGGCTCGTTGGCGCGACGCTGGGGATGAGTCGCGGCGCAGCGTCCCTGGCGCTCTACGCGGTCCTCGGCCTCTTCCTGCCGTTTTACGCCGACGGGGCGAGTGGCTGGTCGGTGATCTGGGGGGCCAGCGGCGGATACATCGTCGGGTTCATCTTCGCGGCCGGGGCCATCGGCTGGTTCGCCCAGCACGGCGGCGACCGCCGGCTGCTCTCGACCTTCCTGGGCTTCATCGTCGCCCAGCTGATCATCTTCGCCTTCGGCCTGGTCGGGCTCCAGATCGCCACCGGCGAGGACTGGGGCTGGGTGGTCTACAACGGCTTCACGATCTTCATCGTAGGCGGCCTGGTGAAGGCCGCCATCGGGGCGGTC
>CAIKSH010000293.1 GCA_903830015.1 uncultured Solirubrobacterales bacterium
GTCGACCCCACTCCGTCGTTGATGTTGCGACCGTCCGGCTCGATGCCCGTGGCGCTCACGTCGGCTCCCAGCCGGCGGAAGATTTCCGGCCCCACCCGGTAGGCCGCTCCGTTGGCGCAGTCGAGGAGGATCCGGCGTCCCGAGAGGTCCAGGCCGGCAAAGCGCTGCTCGAGCGAGCGCAGGTAGTCCTCCTGGGTGCCGTGGAGCTCGCGGACCGGCCCCGGCGCCGTGGGTGCAGCCGGCTCCTCGAGGCGGGCCTCGATCTCCGCCTCGGTCTCGTCGGAGAGCTTGAGCGAGTCGGAGCCGAAGAACTTGATCCCGTTGTCGCGGTAGGGGTTGTGGGAGGCAGAGACCACCACGCCCAGGTCGAAGCCGTAGCGGGCAATGAGGAGCGGGGCGGCGGGGGTCGGGAGGACTCCTCCAAGCAGAGCTTCGCCTCCGGCCGCCGCAACGCCGGCGGCCAGCGCCGCCTCGAGCATCTCCCCGGACTCGCGCGTGTCGCGGATGATCAGGGCCCGGCTTCCCTCCCCGCCGGCCTGCGCGGTGGCCGCCCGACCAAGGGCCAGGGCGAGCTCCGCCGTGAGCTTCTCGCCGGCCACACCGCGAACCCCGTCGGTTCCGAACAGCTGCCGCGCCATCAGCGGAGGGCTCCGGAAGGGGGCACGCGACCTGCGCGGCGCATGGGGCTCAGCGCTTGCTGAACTGCGGCCGCTTGCGGGCCTTCTTGAGCCCGGCCTTCTTGCGCTCCTTGGCGCGCGCGTCGCGCGTCAGGAAGCCACGGCTCTTGAGCGCCCCGCGCAGGCCGGGGTCGGCCTCGAGCAGTGCCCTCGAGATCCCGTGGCGCAGGGCGTCGGCCTGGGCCGAGACCCCGCCGCCGTGCATGCGGGCTACGACATCCATCTTGGCCTCATAGCCGACGGCCTCGAGCGGCTCGCGGATGGTGCGGCGCAGCGTGTCGCGCGGGAAGAACTCGTCGAGCGACTTGCCGTTGATCAGGTACTCGCCCTTGCCCGGCTTCAGGGTCACGCGGGCGACGGCGGTCTTGCGCTTGCCGGTGGCCTGGTAGCGGGCGTCGGCGGCGAGGGCGATCGTGGCGACGATCGGCTCTTCGACGACCTCTTCCTCGACTTCGACCTCGACTGCCTCGTCGGCCTCGACGTGCTCGGAGTACGCGTCCGGGGCGACCTCCTCGCCGGGGAGGGCGGCCTCGCCCTCGGCGACGATGTCCACCTCGAGGTCGGCACCGGGGATGGCCGCCGGCTCCTCAGAGCCCTCCTTGGCGGCCGCCTTCTTCGGCTTGGGCTTCTCCGCAGCGGCCTCGGCCTGAGGTTCCTCGGCCGGAGCCTCTTCCGGCGCGGCCTCCTCGGCCTGCGGCTCCTGCTCGTCGCGGGGCTCGTCGGCCATCAGGCAGACACCTCCATCGGTTCCGGCTTCTGGGCCTCGTGCGGATGGTCGGGGCCGGCGTACACCTTCAGCTTGGTTATCTGGCGGCGCGCCAGGCGGTTGCGCGGGAGCATCCCCCGGACCGCCTTGCGGATCACCTCTTCGGGCCGCTGCTCGAGCATCTCGGCGAGCGTCCTCTCGCGCAGGCCGCCCGGATAGCCGGTGTGGCGCCGGTACATCTTCTCCGTCATCTTGTTACCGGTGACCGAGATCTTCTCCGCGTTGACGACGATCACGAAATCGCCGGTATCGACGTGAGGGGTGTACTCGGGCTTGCGCTTGCCGCGCAGCGCGTCGGCGATCTGCGTAGCCAGGCGGCCGAGGGTCTGGCCCTCGGCGTCGACGAGCAGCCAGCGGCGATCGCGGTCGGTGCTGTTGGCGACGTAGGTCTTCATTACGTGGAAAGCGCCGCGAGCGGCAGGCGACGCGGCGCAGGACAGGAGAATAGCGGCCCACCGCCCGCGGGAGCGGCCCGCAGGCCTACTCCCACTCGATGGTTCCGGGCGGCTTGGAAGTGATGTCGAGGACCACGCGGTTCACCTCGCGAAGCTCGTTGATCATCCGCGAGGCGATCCTCTCGAGCAGGTCGTAGGGCAGCCGCGCCCAGTCGGCGGTCATCGCGTCGTCGGAGGTGACGGCCCGGATCACCACCACGTACCCGTAGGTGCGCTCGTCGCCCTGGACCCCGACCGTCCGGATGTCGGGCAGGACGCAGAACGACTGCCAGAGCTCGCGGTAGAGGCCGGCCTGGCGGATCTCGTCCTGGAGGACCGCGTCGGCGTCCCGCAAGAGATCCAGCCGCTCCTTGGTCGCCTCGCCACCGACGATACGGATCGCCAGCCCCGGGCCCGGGAAGGGCTGGCGCCAGACCAGCCGCTCGGGAAGGCCAAGCTCGGCCCCGACGGCCCGGACCTCGTCCTTGAACAGCGATCGCAGCGGCTCGACCAGCTCGAACTCGAGGTCGTCGGGAAGGCCGCCCACGTTGTGGTGGGACTTGATCGTCGAGGCGCCCGTTCCGCCGCCCGACTCGATCACGTCCGAGTAGAGGGTTCCCTGGACCAGGTACTGCGCGCCGGAGAGCCGGCTCGCCTCCTCCTCGAACACCCGGATGAACTCGCCGCCGATGATCTTCCGCTTCTCCTCGGGCTCGGTCACCCCGGCCAGCTTCTCCAGGAAGCGGTCCTCGGCGTCGACGGCGACCAGGGGGACGCTGAATTCGTCCCGGAAGGTCTTGACCACCTGCTCTCCCTCGTTCTTGCGCATCAGGCCGTGGTCCACGAAGACGCAGGTGAGCTGGTCGCCGATCGCCCGGTGGACCAGGAGGGCGGCGACCGAGGAGTCGACCCCGCCCGAGAGCCCGCAGATGACCTGCCCGTCGCCCACCTGCTCCCGGATGGCCGCGATCTGCTCGTCGACGATCGACGCCGCCGACCAGCTCATTTCGCAGCCGCAGGCGTCGCGCAGGAAGTGGGTGAGGATCTGCTGTCCGTAGGGGGTGTGGACGACCTCCGGGTGGAACTGGATCCCGTAGACCTGGCGCTCGCGCGACTCGAAGGCCGCCACCGGCGACTGGGTGGAGGCGGCCAGCGCGACGAACCCCTCTGGGGCCTCGAAGACGGTGTCCCGGTGGGACATCCAGCACGGCTGCTCCCCGGGCAGGCCCTCAAAGAGCAGCCCTGACTCGCGGACGGTCAGCTCCGAGCGCCCGTACTCCCCCACCTCGGCCGACTCCACGCGCCCGCCCAGCTCGCGGGCCAGGAGCTGCATCCCGTAACAGATGCCCAGTACCGGGATCCCGAGCTCAAGGAGCGCAGGGTCGAGCTCGGGGGCGCCGTCCTCGTAGACCGAGGCGGGGCCGCCGGAAAGGATCAGGCCCCGGGGCCGGCGCCTGGCCACCTCCTCGGCCCCGACGTGATGGGGCAGGAGCTCGGAGAAGACGCCGCACTCCCGGACCCGGCGGGCGATCAGCTGCGAGTACTGGCCGCCGTAGTCGAGCACGACGACCTCGTCGACACCGGCGGGATGCCCGATCGGCGCGCCTTCGTCGGCCAGCCCGGTGGCCGCCGTCGCTTCCGTTACGACGTTGTGGGCTTCGTGCGCGGCGCCGGTGCTCACGCCGGCGTGGTACTGAGGGCGCCCGACTTGTCGGCCGGTGCCCCGTTGTTACCGCCGGCCGCCGCCGAGCCGCCGCGGCTGCCCATCCCGACCCCCTGCGAGCTCTGCAGCTGCTTGCCTTCGGTCTGGAGGGCCGGGGCGACCATCAGCTCGGCCCGGTTGAACTCGGCGATGTCCTGGTAGCCACAGGTGGCCATCGAGGTCCGCAGCGCGCCCATCAGGTTGAAGGTGCCGTCGTTCTCGCGGGCCGGCCCGACGAGGATCTCCTCGAGCGAGCCGTTCTGGACGGTCTGGACACGGGCTCCGCGGGGGAGCGTCGGGTGGAAGGTGGCCATACCCCAGTGGTAGCCGCGACCGGGCGCCTCGTAGGCGCGGGCCAGCGGCGAGCCGATCATTACCGCGTCGGCGCCGCAGGCGACGGCCTTGGCCACGTCGCCGCCGGTTCGCATGCCGCCGTCGGCGATCACGCTGACGTATTCGCCGGTCTCCAGCATGTGCGTCGAGCGGGCCCCGGCCACGTCGGCGATCGCGGTGGCCTGCGGCACCCCGAGCCCGAGCACCCCGCGGGTGGTGCAGGCAGCGCCGGGGCCGACGCCGACGAGCACTCCGGCGGCGCCGGTCCGCATGAGGTGCAGCCCGGTGTGGTAGCTGGCGCAGCCGCCGACGATTGCCGGCACCGGAAGCTCGGCGATGAACTCCTTGAGGTTGAGCGGCTCGCTGCTCTTCGATACGTGCTCGGCCGAGACGACCGTTCCCTGGATGACGAGGATGTCGAGTCCGGCCTCCAGCGCCGCCTCGTAGTGGGTTACGACCTGCTGGGGGGTGAGCGACGCGGCGGTTACGACCCCGCTGGCCTTGATCTCGGCGATTCGCTCCCCGATCAGCTCGGGCTTCAGGGGCTCCTGGTAGATCTCCTGCATCTCCCGGGTGGCCGAGTCCTTGGGCAGCTCGGCGATGCGGGCCAGCTGGTCCTCGGCATCGGCGTAGCGGGTAAAGACGCCCTCGAGGTTGAGGACGGCGAGGCCGCCCAGGCGGCCGACCTCGATGGCCGTGGCCGGCGAGACCACGCCGTCCATCGCCGAGGCCAGGAGCGGCAGCTCGAACCGGTAGGGGCCGAGCTTCCAGGAAATATCGACATCGTCGGGGTCGCGCGTGCGCCGCGAGGGCACTATGGCGATGTCGTCGAAGCCGTAAGCGCGCCGCGCCTTCTTGCCGCGGCCAATCTCAATTTCCATATGGGGACCCTAGGTACGCAGGCGGACGAAACAGCGGCTCGGGACCGGGGCGCGAGGCGCCGGAGTCCGGGGTCGCTGGCGGCAGGAGAGCCACTCCGTGAAGATACCGCTCAGAGCGTGGCGGCCGGAGCGTCGACCTGCTCGACGCGGACCTCCTCGAGGAGGCGGTCCACGCCCTCGGGATCGATCAGGCCTGCGCCGAGGCGCTGCGTCGACTCGGCACCGCAGGCCACCGCGTAGCGCAGGCACTCCTCGGGAGCGAGTCCTGAGTATCGGCCCGAGACGTAACCGGCGAGGAAGGCGTCGCCGGAGCCGACGCTGGCCACCGCTTCGCGCGGCGCGATCCAGGCTCGGTGGACGACCGGGGCGTCGTCGACCAGGATGCTGGCCACGCAGCCGTCGGGGAGGGTCATGATCGCCTCCTGGGCCCCGAGGGCCCTCAGCTCGTTGACCGCAGTACGCGTCTCGCCCTCGTCGTTGAACTCGTGCCCGACGAGCTCCTCGGCCTCGTCACGATTGGGTGAGATCACGGTCGGGCCAGCCTTTACGGCGAGGCGCATCGGCTCGCCCTCCGAGTCGACCACGGTCGTCACGCCCATCTCACCGAGCCGCGTCACCAGCTCGGCGTAGATCCCGGGATCAACCCCGCGCGGCAGCGAGCCGGCGATCACGCAGATGCTGGCACCACGGGCCAGGTAGCAGAGCTTTTCGATGAAGAGGCCGACCTCGGTCGCGCTGACCTCCGGTCCGCGCTCGTTGATCTCCGTCTCCTCCCCGGTGGTGGGGTCGAGCACCGCGGTGTTGGTGCGCGACTCCTCCCCGATCCTGACGAAGTCGTTGAGGATCGAGTCGGCGGTGAGCGTCTCGACGATCCGCGTACCGGTGGCGCCCCCGGCGAACCCGGTGGCGATCACCGGCTGGCCGAGCTCCTTGAGCAGCCGCGCCACGTTCACGCCCTTGCCTCCCGGAGTGGCCTGCTGCTCGACGGTCCGGTGACGGTGTCCGAGCTGGAAGCTCGGCACCGAGAGCGACTTGTCCATTGCGGCGTTGAGGGTGACGGTGATGATCACGCTGGACTTCTCCTCCGGGCGGGCCTTCGCCTGCGGGCGCGGCGTCGCCTAGACGCGAGGAGGGTAGCGGCCACGGCGAGCAGGAGGACCGCCGCCGCCGCGCCGGCCATGGCGGCCGGCGTTCCGGTAAATCTCTGCCAGACCGTGGCCGCGACGACCGGCTCGGTGGTGACCAGGGCCACGCGCCCGGCCACCCGGCCCCGGCGGGTAGCCACGATCTCCCCCAGCCGTGTGCCGCGGGCGATCGGGCCGCTGGCCTCGGCGGGCAGGCCCCGGCGCACGACGGTCACCTTTTCCCCCTTGCGCGCCACCACGCGAAGCGTTCTCTGGGGCGCGACCGGCACCGAGGTCCCCTGCAGGGCGATCGGGACGCTCGCGACCACCCGGCCCTTGCGGGCCACGGTCACCGCGCGGTAGCGGGGAAACCCGTAGCGCATGAGGGTCAGGGTCTGGCTGTTGCGCTCAGCCTCCGAGCCGGTGCCCATCACCACGCTCACCAGCGGCACACCGTTGCGCTCGCCCGAGCCGACGAGCAGGTAGCCGGCCTTCTGGGTGTGACCGGTCTTGATGCCGTTGATCCACGGCACCTGGGCGACCAGGATGTCCCGGTTGAGGA
>CAIKSH010000294.1 GCA_903830015.1 uncultured Solirubrobacterales bacterium
CGGCGTCCTGCTCAAGGGGAACGTCAAGGCCGAGTGGTGGCGCTCGATGCTCCAGGAGCACGACGACATCGTCGCCCTGGACTCGGCGATCCTCCAGCACCCCCGGGTCTGGGAGGCCAGCGGCCACGTTGGCGGCTTCAGCGACCCGATGGTCGACTGCAAGACCTGCGGCCAGCGCTTCCGGGCCGACGACCTGGAGAACGCCAGCTGCCCCCAGAAGCCCTCCAAGCACCCCGGCGACGGCCCTGACTGCGAGCTCACCGACGAGCGCGAGTTCAACCTGATGTTCGAGACCACGGTCGGCCCGGTCAAGGACTCCGGCTCGGTCGCCTACCTGCGCCCCGAGACCGCGCAGGGGATCTTCATCAACTTCAAGAACGTCCTGCAGTTCTCGCGTAAGAGCCCGCCGTTCGGCATCGCCCAGGTCGGCAAGTCCTTCCGCAACGAGATCACCCCGGGCAACTTCGTCTTCCGCACCCGCGAGTTCGAGCAGATGGAGATGGAGTTCTTCGTGCCGCCCGACGAGTCGCGCAAGTGGTTCGAGTACTGGACCGCCGAGCGCGAGCGCTGGTACACCGGCCTGGGAATCCGGCCCGACCACCTGCGGCTGCGCGCCCACGAGGCCGACGAGCTCAGCCACTACTCGAGCGGCACGAGTGACATCGAGTACCTCTTCCCGATCGGCTGGTCGGAGCTGGAGGGCGTCGCCGACCGGGGCGACTTCGACCTCAGCCGCCACGCCGAGTTCTCCGGCGAGAAGCTCGAGTACTTCGACCAGGGCAGCGGCGAGCGCTACGTGCCGCACGTGATCGAGCCGGCCGCCGGCGCCGACCGTGCCACGCTGGCCTTCCTGGTCGACTCCTACGACGAGGAGGAGGTCGAGGGCGAGACGCGCACCGTCCTGCGCCTCCACCCGCGCCTGGCCCCGGTCAAGGTCGCCGTCCTGCCGCTCGTGCGCAAGGACGGCCAGCCCGAGCTGGCCCGGGAGATCCATGCCGCGCTGCGGCCGCTGATGCAGGCCGAGTACGACGAGGGCGGCTCGATCGGCAAGCGCTACCGGCGCCAGGACGAGATCGGGACCCCGTGGTGCGTGACCGTCGACCACCAGTCGCTGGAGGACCGCACGGTCACCGTGCGGGACCGCGACTCACTGAGCCAGGACCGCGTGGCGATCGACGAGCTGCCCGCGCTGCTCGCGGCGCGGCTCGCCGAGCCGTGGCAGACGCCGAAGCTCGGCGCCTGAACCGTTCAGCCGCGAGAGACGGTCAGTCGTCGGAGTCGGCCGAAGCCGAGCCGTCGCCGTTCGACGAGGCCGCGCTGGCGGCCGGCGTCTCGGGCTCCGGAGCCGATGCGGTGGCCGTAGCGGTCGGCGGAGCCGTGGTCGGCACGTAGTCGAACTCCTCCTCGGCCCCGAAGACGAGGTCGAGGATCTTGTCGCGCAGGGCGGCGCTGAGGGCGACGGCCAGGGCCGCGCCGGCGACGAGGATCAGGAGGTTGCGGACGATGTGGCTCTTGCGCGGCGGCGAGACGACGCGGTCGCGGGCCTCGAGGGCGGCGTCGCTGGCCTTCTTGATCGAACGGCGCACCTTGGCGTCGTCGAGGATCGCGGCAGCCGGGTTGTCGGCGGCCGAGATGCGGTCGAAGGCCTCCCGGGCGGACTGGTAGGCCACGCGGGCGTTCTCGCGCACCTTCGGGTCCTCGGCGATGCGCCGCAGGTACTCGTTGTCCTTCAGCTGCTGGGCGCTCTCACTGGCGTTGGATGCCCACGTGGAAATAGCCATCGAATCTCTTCTCCTGTCGCGATTTCATCGGAAACTCGGCTGAGGCTCGTGAGCATAGCCTCAATCGCCGGTCCGTGCGGAAAAGGCTCAGAGCTCGGCTCAGAGCTCGATAACCGAGCCGCTGCGCGCAAGTTCGACCGAGGCCCCAAAGGCCTCTTCGGCCTGCCGGAGCGAGAGCTCCTGGTCGAGCTCGTCGGTGATGTGGGTGATCGCCACCCGCCGGGCGCCGGCGGCCCGCGCGTGCTCGCCGGCCTCGGTTGCCGTGAGGTGGCCGCGCGGCTCGTCGTCCTCCGGCTCGCGCAGCGTCGCCTCGATCAGCAGGAAATCGGTATCGCGCGCGAACTCGACGAGGCCCTCGTTGGGAGCGCAGTCGGCGCCGAAGGTGAACCGCGGGCCGTCCTCGCTGGCCCGGATGTCGACGGCGAAGGTCGGCACGTAGTGGGGCACCGGCTGGAAGCGAATGGTGAACTCCCCCGCGGTGGCGATGTCGTCGGGCTCGTACTCGACGATCTGGAAGGCCTCCTCGATGATGTCGGCCGGGCCCCACAGCTCGGCCAGCGTGTGGAGGATCCCGGTGCCCCCGGCCGGGATGATGAGCTCGGGGCGGTTGGTCGCGGGCCCGAGCGGCGAGAAGGTCATCGCGTAGGCGAAGGGCACCAGGTCGAGCACGTGGTCGGCGTGGAAGTGGGTGATCAGGACCGCGTCGAGCTCGCGATAGTCGGTTACCTCCCGCAGCCGCGCAAAGACGCCGCTGCCGCAGTCGACCAGCATCCGGGTCGACTCACCCTCGACGAGGTAGCCGCTGCAGGCACCGCCGGCGTCCTGCCAGGAGGGTGATTTTCCGAGAATGGTGATTCGCATCGCTGGCTTACCGCGGGGCTGGGCGGCGCCCGTCCCGACGACCTTATACGGGCGAGCCTGGCTCGCCGGCCGAACCGCCCGCGCCTTTCACCCGGGCCAGGGCGCGCTTGAGGAGCGGCGGGGCGACCAGGGTCGTGGCGATCGACATGCCGACGATTACGGTAAAGAGGCTGTCGCTGACCACCCCGGCGGTCGCGCCGATTCCGGCGACGATGATGCCTACCTCGCCCCGGGGCACCATTCCCACGCCGACGGCCAGGGCGTTGGCGGGACCCAGCGAACGGGCGGCGGCCCAGGCACCGGCGAACTTAGTGAGGATGGCGAGGGCCGTCACGCCGGCGAGGGCGGCAAGCACTTCGGGGTCGGCCAGCGCCCCGAGGTCGACCCGAAGGCCGATGAAGACGAAGAAGAACGGCGGAAAGAAGGCGTAGAGCGGCGCCACCTCCTGCTCAAAATCGCCGCGGTCCCGGGTCTCGGCGACGATCATTCCGGCCAGGAAGGCCCCGATGATCGCGGCGAGCCCGATCTCCGCCGCGAAGGCGGCCAGGCCCAGGCAGAGGATCACCGCCGGCATCAGCGGCGACTCGGCGAACTTCGGGGCGTGGAA
>CAIKSH010000295.1 GCA_903830015.1 uncultured Solirubrobacterales bacterium
AGCCGGATGGTCTGGATGGCTCGGCTCTCTGGGTCGTCGATGTCCTTGGCGTCCGGGTAGAAGGTCGATAGGGCGCCGACGGCGCCGAGCAGCATCCCCATCGGGTGGGCGTCGTGGCGGAAGCCCTGCATGAAGCCCTTTACGTTTTCGTGGACGAAGGTGTGGATCGTGATCAGGTGGGTCCACTCGGCCAGCTGGTCGGCGGTCGGCAGCTCGCCGTGGACCAGCAGGTAGGCGACCTCGAGATAGCTCGAGTTCGCCGCGAGCTGCTCGATCGGGTAGCCGCGGTACTGGAGGATCCCCTCGTCGCCGTCGATGAAGGTGATCGCCGAGCGGCAGGAGGCGGTGTTCATGTAGGCCGGGTCGTAGGACATCAGGCCGAAGTCCTCGGTGTCCTGCTTGACCTGGCGAAGGTCGATCCCGGGAATGGTGCCGTCGGTGATCGGGAACTCGTACTGCGAGCCGGTCCGCTCGTCGGTTACCTGCAGGCCACCTCTTCCGTTGCTGCTCATCGGTTCCTCCTGCTCGCGGTTTCCTCCCTCGGGCCGGATTCTACGAAGCCCGGCCCGGCTGCTGCCGGGCGGTACCCGGTCGCTTACCTGCGCCGCCAGGGGCGCCGGAAGCGCCCGGCACGCGTGTTGGCCGAGAACTCCGGGCCGCCGGCGGGGTCGCGCTCGGGCAGGCCGGCCGCCTGCGTGCCGTCGATGGTCAGCGTGACGACGCTCGCGGTGATCCGGGCCACCTCGGGGGCGTCGACAAAGCGACGGCCGCCCGGCGTATCGACGACCAGCCCGTCGAAGATGTCCTCGAGCCGGTTCTCCAGGATCTCGGCGACGGTGCCCAGGTCGGCCCCGTCGGAGGTGACCACCCTCGTTCCGGGCTCGAGGACCCGGTAGGAGACCGCCGGCTCTTCGTCGCTCACGAAGTGACTACGACGATGAGCACCATCGCCACTGCCGCCAGCAGCACGGAGACGCCGCAGATCGCCGCGGTCGCTCCCCGGCCGCCGGGGAAGGTGGCCTTCGCCGTGCCCAGGCCGCCGACGATCAGCGCCCACGCGGCGAAGACCGCGCCGATCACGAAGAACGGGATCTCGGTGCTCACCTCGGTTTCCGAGGCGAGGATCAGGAAGCCGGCGACGCTCATCTCAGGACCGGAAACTACCCGACGCCGCCGCCGGACGCGGTCCTGTCGGCGGGCCCTCCCTCGTAGCGGCTCTCGGTCGCCTCGACCTGGCCGTGGTAGTGGCTTCCGAGGTCCGGGTGGCCGTAGGGCACCTCGGCCGGGCGGTCGAGGGTCATGAACGAGAGCTGGGCGATCGGGAGCCCGGCCCAGAGCTTTATCGGCACCCGCGTCAGGTTGGCGAGCTCCAGGGTCAGCGTCCCCTTCCAGCCCGGGTCGCAGAAGCCGGCGGTGGCGTGGACGATGAGCCCGAGCCGCCCCAGGGAGGACTTCCCCTCGATCCGGGCGACGATGTCGTCGGGCAGCTCCACCCACTCGGCGGTGCGCCCGAGGCAGAACTCCCCCGGGTGGATCACGAAAGGCTCGTCCTCGCCGATAGTCACCTGCTCGGTCAGGTCGGTGGGCGGCTCACGCAGGTCGATGGCGGTGACGCGATGGTTGTGGAAGACCCGGAACGAATTTCCGAGCGTCAGGTCGACGCTGGCCGGCTGGACCATCCCGTCGTCCCAGGGGTCGATCCGGATCCGCTCTTCGGCGACCAGTCGGCGGATCGTGCCGTCGGAGAGAACCGATGAAGGCTCCATGCGCCGATCCTAGACGGGAAGGCGGGCGGG
>CAIKSH010000296.1 GCA_903830015.1 uncultured Solirubrobacterales bacterium
GACGAGGAAGGCCGGGCCCTGCTGGAGATGTTCGGTATGCCCTTCGTCCAGGTCGAGGAGCGTGAGCCCGAGCCAGAGCGCCCGGCGCCGACCCCGGAGCCCGAAGCCGAATCGCCCGACGAAAGCCCCGAAGCCGACGAGCCCGCCGCCGATGCCTCGCCCGACGAGCCCGCAGCCGATGCTCCGGCCGACGAGCCCGCATCCGGGGATCAACCGGAAGAGGGCGGCGGCGAAGAGCCGGCCGCCGCGGAAAGCGAAGACGAGACTCCGGAAGAGGAGAACTGAGAGATGGCCAAGACCTCACAGCGCGTAAAGCAGTCCCGCGAGCCCAAGTACCCGACGCGCCGATACAGCCGCTGCCGGCGCTGCGGCCGCTCGCGCGCCGTTTACCGGAAGTTCGGCGTCTGCCGGATCTGCCTGCGCGAGCTCGCCCACAACGGCTACATCCCGGGGATGACCAAGAGCAGCTGGTAACCGCATGTCGATGACCGATCCCATATCCGACTTCCTGACGCGCGTGCGTAACGGGATCATCGCCGAGCACGACTCGGTCGAGGTTCCGGCGTCCAAGCTCAAGAACGAGATGGCCCGGATCCTCACCGAGCAGGGCTACATCTCCGGCTTCGAGGTCCTCCCCGCCGCCGACGGACGCCCCGCCCCGGTGCTGCGGGTCGACCTGAAGTACGGCGATGACCGCAGCAGCGCGATCACCGGGCTCAAGCGCGCCTCGCGCCCGGGCCAGCGCTTCTACGTGCACCGGGGCGCGATCCCCAAGATCCAGGGCGGCATGGGGACGACGATCGTCTCCACCTCCCGTGGGGTCATGACCGGCCACGAGGCCCGCGCCGCCGGCGTGGGAGGAGAGGTAGTCGCCTACGTCTGGTGAGCCATGTCGCGTATCGGTAAATCACCCATACAGGTGCCGGAAGGCGTTGAGGTCGTGATCGAGCCCGGCCTGGTCACGGTCAAGGGCCCCAAGGGCGAGCTCTCGGAGAAGATCTCGCGGGACCTGACCGTCGCCCAGGAGGGCGACGAGATCGTCGTCACGCGGCCGACCGACCGCAGCGAGCACCGGGCCCTGCACGGCCTGAGCCGCTCGCTGATCGCCAACATGGTCGAAGGCGTGACCAACGGCTTCGAGAAGACGCTCGAGATCCAGGGGGTCGGCTACCGCGCCCAGCTGAAGGGCAGCGACCTCGTCCTGGCCCTTGGCTTCTCGCACCCGGTGGAGATCACCGCTCCCGAGGGCATCGAGTTCGAGGTTCCGCAGCCGACCGAGGTGAAGGTCCGTGGCATCAGCAAGCAGGTCGTCGGCGAGACGGCCGCCAACATCCGCAAGCGCCGGCCGCCCGAGCCCTACAAGGGTAAGGGAATCCGCTACCAGGACGAGCACGTGATCCGGAAGGTCGGCAAGCGCGCATGAGCGTCAAGACCGCACCCCAGCGCCGCCTGCGCCGCCGCCGCCGCGTGCGGGCCAAGGTCCACGGGACCGCCGTGCGCCCGCGCGTCTCAGTCTTTCGCTCCAACCGCGGGATCATGGCCCAGCTCGTCGATGACGACAGCGGCCACACGCTGGCCGCGGCCAGCTGGACCGAGCCCGACGCCCGTGCACTCCCCTCGATGGAGCAGGCAGCCAGGCTCGGCCAGATGCTCGCCGAGCGGGCCAGGGCCGCCGGCATCGAGACCGTGGTCTTCGACCGCGGCGGCTACCGCTATCACGGTCGCGTCAAGGCCTTTGCCGATGGCCTGCGCGAGGGCGGCCTGAGCGTCTGAGAACCGGAGAGAGAAGATGAACAGCCAGATCGACAGAACCGTAAGCCCCGCCGGACTCGACCTTCAGGAGAGGGTCGTGGAGATCAACCGCGTGGCCAAGGTCGTCAAGGGCGGCCGCCGCTTCTCCTTCACCGCGCTGGTCGTGGTCGGGGACGAGAAGGACGTGGTCGGAGTCGGCTACGGCAAGGCCAACGAGGTGCCGGTCGCGATCCAGAAGGGCGTCGAGCAGGCCAAGAAGAACCTCTTTCGGGTGCCGCGCTACGGCTCCACCATCCCGCACCAGACCACCGGCGTCTTCGGGGCCGGCCGCGTCTTCATGAAGCCGGCCTCGCCCGGTACCGGGGTCATCGCCGGGGGCGGGGTCCGCGCGGTCTTCGAGCTCGCGGGAATCCACGACATCCTTTCCAAGAGCCTTGGCTCCCAGAACCCCATCAACCTGGTGAAGGCCACCGTCGAGGGCCTGCGCTCGCTGCGCACGCCCGAGGAGGTGGCCGCGACCCGCGGGCTCACGGTCAGCGAGGTCCTGGGCCTGGACAACGGTTCGGCCCCCGGGGCCAACGGCAGCAACGAGGGCGCCGAAGCGGTGGTCGAGGAGACCGTGGTCGCCGAGAAGGCCCCCGAGGGCGACGCCGTCGCCGAAGCGGTGGTCGAGGAGACCGTCGTTCCCGCCGAGGAGCCCGAGCTGCCGGCCGGCGAGCCCGGCGATACCGAGCTCGTGCCGGGCGAAGAGGTCCCGAACGCCGACGGCGAGAAGGGCGACGGCTGATGAGCGCCGTGAAGGTGACCCAGGTCCGCTCGGCCAACGGCTGCAAGTCCAACCAGCTGGACACGCTGCGCTCCCTCGGCCTGCGCCGGATCGGCCAGACCGTCGAGGTCGCCGACAGCCCCCAGTCGCGAGGGATGCTCCACACCGTCCGCCATCTCGTGAAGGTCGAGGACTCCTGATGCCGCCCGCCAAGAAGCCCGAAGACGAAGCCGAAAAGCCGGCCGCTAAGGAGCCTGCGGCCAGGAAGCCGGCCGCTTCCGCCTCCGCCTCGGCCGCCAGGAAGCCGGCCGCGAAAAAGCCTGCGGCCAAGAAGCCTGCCGCCGCCAAGGCCGAGCCGACCGGCAGCGAGCGCTTCGGCCTCCACAGCCTCAGCCCCGCTCCGGGAAGCCGCCGGCCGCGCCGGCGCGTGGGCCGTGGCGA
>CAIKSH010000297.1 GCA_903830015.1 uncultured Solirubrobacterales bacterium
GAAGAGCTCGACCAGCCCCGAGATCATCTCCGGGGGCAGGTTGTCGACGCAGAAGTAGCCGGCGTCCTCGAAGACGTCCATCGCCGTCGACTTGCCGGCACCGGAGACTCCGGTGATCACGACGAGGTCCTCGAGCGGCGCCTCCGCGGCGCCGGTTGCGGAATCCTGCTCCTGGGCCGTGCTCATCGCTCCCACCAGTATGGCCGCCGCGGGGACGGCCCCCGCAAGGCGCCGCTCAGCCGTCCGGCGGGCGCAGGTGGCCGTGGAGCTCCCGCGCCACCTTCTGGGGCAGCCCGGGAACACCCTCCAGCTCCTCCCGGCTGGCCGCCAGCACCGCCTCCGGCGTACCGAAGTGGGCGATCAGCGCCTTGCGGCGCGCCGGGCCGACCCCCGGCAGCGAGTCGAGCGCCGAGGCGGTCATCGCCTTGTCCCGGCGCGAGCGGTGGTGGGCCACGGCGAACCGGTGGGCCTCGTCCCGGGCCCGCTGCAGCAGCTGCAGGGCGGCGGTGTCATGGGCCAGGACGACCGGCTCGCTGCGCCCCGGCACGAAGACCTCCTCGATCCGCTTGGCCAGGGAGATCACGGCCACGCCGCGCTCCCGGAAGCGCTCGAGCACCTCCAGGCCGGCCGAGAGCTGTCCCTTGCCCCCGTCGATGACCACGAGGTTGGGCAGCGCCGCGAAGGACTCGTTCCACGCCGGGTCGTGCGGCGAGAGGTCCTGCTGGCTCTCCCAGGCGCCGATCCGGCGCTCGAGCACCTCCCGCATCGCCGCGAAGTCGTCCGATTCGCCCTCCTCGAGCGAGCGGATGTTGAAGCGGCGGTAGTCGCTCTTCTTCTCCGCGCCCCCCTCGAAGACGACCATCGAGGCCACGGTGTGGGTGCCCATCAGGTTGGAGATGTCGTAGCACTCGATCCGCATCGGCAGGCTCTCGAGCCCGAGCTCCTGCTGGAGCTCGTCGAGGGCCTCGACGCGGCGCCGACGCGAGCGCTCGTTCCTGAGCCGCTCCTGGTCGAGGGCGAGCGCCGCGTTGCGCTCGGCGAGCTCCAGGATCCGGCGCTTGTCGCCCCGCTCGGCCGCGCGCACCTCCACGCCCGAGCCGCGCCGCTCGGCCAGGGCGCCGGCGAGCGCCTCCCGGGCCGGCTCGTCGAGCTCGCCCTGGACGATCACCTGCGGCGGGATTCCCGGGCGCCCGGCGTAGTGCTGGGCGATGAACTCCGAAGCCACCTCGGCGACCCCGAGCTCGCCCGCGTTCTCCAGGTAAAAGGACTGCCGGTCGGCGAGCACCCCGTCGCGGACCTGGAATACCTGGGCGTTGGCCTCGGCCCCGTCGACCGCCACCGCGATCGCGTCGAGCGAGCCGACCGAGCCGCTCGCCACCCGCTGGCGCTCGAGCAGCGAGCGGACCGCCTTCAGCCGGTTGCGCTCCAGCGCGGCGCGCTCGTACTCCTGGGCCTCGGCGGCGGCCTCCATCCGGGCTTCGATCTGCTCCTCGATCTCCCGGTAGCGGCCCGAGAGGAAGGCGACCACCCCGTCGACCGCCTCCCCGTACTCGGCCTCGGTCACGTAGCCCACGCAGGGGGCCCCGCACCGGTTGATGTGGAAGTCCAGGCACGGCGAGCCGCTGCGCCGGCCCGGCTCGGCCCCGGAGCAGGAGCGGATCTGGAAGACCTTGCCGAGGACGTCGAGCGTCTCGCGCGTGCGGCGCGCGTTGCTGTACGGGCCGAAGTAGAGCCGGCCGCGGCGGTGCTTCTCGCGCGTGAAGTAGACCCGCGGGAACTCCTCGTCGGTGGAGATGGCGATGTACGGGTAGCTCTTGTCGTCGCGCAGCCGCACGTTGAAGCGCGGCTGGTGGCGCTTGATCAGGCGCTGCTCGGCCAGCAGCGCCTCGGCCTCGCTGTCGAAGGCGACGAAGTCGATCGACTCGGCGACCGAGACCATCTCCACCGCGCCGCGGGTGACCGGCGCCGAGAAGTGGCTGGCCACGCGCTTGCGCAGGGAGCGCGCCTTGCCGACGTAGATCACCTCCCCGGCCGCGTCGGCGAACAGGTAGACGCCGGGGCTGTCCGGCAGGGCGCGGCGCTGCTCGCTGAGCCGCTGCTCACGGTCGGTCATCTGTCCCGATTCGGCCACAGGGCGAGGATAAGCAGGAATCCTCCCCGGGCGCCGGATATGGTCTGCCCATGGAGACCGCGTACCGGACCTGTCCTTTCTGCGAGGCCACCTGCGGCCTCGAGGTGACCTTCGAGGGCAACGAGGTGGTGAAGGTCCGCGCCGACGAGCAGGACGTCTTCAGCAAGGGATTCATCTGCCCCAAGGGCGTCAACCTCAAGGCGCTCCACGAGGACCCCGACCGCCTGCGCTCCCCGATGCGCCGGCTTCCCGACGGGAGCTTCGAGGAGTGCAGCTGGGAGGAGGCCTTCGCCGAGATCGACGAGCGCTGGAAGGAGATCGCCGCCGACGGCGACCGCAACGCCGCCGCCGTCTACCTGGGCAACCCCAACGCCCACTCCCACTCGGCCCTGCTCTACGGCCGCGCCTTCATGAAGGCGCTGGGCACGCGCAACATCTTTTCGGCCAGCAGCGTCGACCAGCTCCCCAAGCAGGTCTCGACCGGGCTGATGTTCGGCGGCTCGCTGACCATCCCGATCCCCGACGTCGACCGGACCGACCATTTCCTGGTCCTGGGCGCCGACCCGGCGGTCTCCAACGGCTCGCTGATGACCGCCCCGGACATGCGCGGGCGGATCCGCGCGATCCGCGAGCGGGGCGGCAAGGTGGTGGTCGTCGACCCCCGCCGCTCGCGCACGGCCGAGGAGGCCAGCGAGCACCACTTCATCCGCCCGGGGACCGACGCGCTCCTGCTGGCCGCGATGGCGAACGTGATCCTCGACGAGGGGCTCGGCGAACCCGGCGAGCACCTCTCGGCCCACCTGAATGGCCTGGACGAGCTGCCGGGCCTGCTCGCCCCGTTCACGCCGGAGCTCGCCGCCGGGGGCTGCGGGATCGACGCGGAGACGATCCGCACCATGGCCCGCGAGCTGGCCGGCGCCCCGTCGGCCGCCGTCTACGGGCGGATCGGCACCACCACCCAGGCCTTCGGCGCGCTGACCAGCTGGCTGGTCGACGTGCTCAACGTCATCACCGGCAACCTCGACCGCGAGGGCGGCGCGATGTTCCCGCTGCCCGCGGCGTCCGTTCCCTCGAGCGACGGGAAGGCGGCGGTCCGGCTTCACCGCTGGAGCTCCCGGGTCAGCGGGCGCGGCGAGGCGCTGGGCGAGCTTCCGGTCAACTGCCTGACCGAGGAGATCGAGACCCCGGGCGAGGGCCAGGTACGTGCACTCTTCACCCTCGCCGGCAACCCGGTCCTCTCGATCCCCAACGGCGACCGGCTCGACAAGGCGCTCGGCTCGCTCGACCTGATGGTCAGCGTCGACATCTACCTCAACGAGACCACGCGCCACGCGCACGTGATCCTTCCCTCCCCCTCCCCGCTCGAGAAGGCCCAATACGACCTGGCCTTCTACGCACTCTCGGTCCGCAACGTGGCCAACTACTCACCGGCCGTCCTGCCGCTGCCGGAGGGCGCCATGGAGGAGTGGGAGATCATGCTGCGCCTCACCGCGATCGCCGCCGGCGCCGGCCCCGAGGCCGACACCTCGATGATCGACGACGTGATCGCCGTGGAGATCGCCAAGATGTACACGCAGGTCGACGGCACGAAGGTCTCCGGCCGCGACCCGGCCGAGGTGGTCGCGGCGACCGGCCCGGACCGCGGGCCCGAACGGCTCCTGGACCTGATGATCCGCTCCGGCCCCTGGGGCGACGGCTTCGGCGAAGACCCCGACGGCCTCACGCTGGAGAGGCTGGTCGAGAGCCCGCACGGCGTCGACCTCGGCCCCCTGACGCCGCGAATCCCGGAGATCCTCGGCACCGAGAGCGGCCGGGTCGAGCTGGTGCCGCCGGAGATGGCCGCCGAGCTCGAGCGCCTTCAGGCCGAGACCGCGGCGCGGAACGGCGACGGCCCACAGCTGGTCCTCATCGGCCGCCGCCAGCTGCGTTCCAACAACTCCTGGATGCACAACCTCCCGCGCCTGGTCTCCGGGCCGGAGGGCTGCACCGTCTTCGTCAACCCGGCCGACGCCGAACGCTGCGGGGTCAGCGACGGCGAGGCCGCGGTGCTGCGCTCGGCGAGCGGCACTATCGAGCTGACCGCCGTGGTCACCGACGCGATCATGCCCGGCGTGGTTTCGGTCCCGCACGGCTGGGGCCATGACTTCAAGGACACCCGGCTAAGCGTGGCCCGCGAGCACGCCGGGGCCAACGTCAATGAGCTGGGCGACTCGGGGCTGATGGAGCCCCTCTCGGGAACCGCCGTGCTCAACGGCATCCCGGTCGAGCTCGCCGCCGCCTGAAGCCGGCGGTCAGCCGGCGCTCAGTAGGGCCACATCGAGAGCCGGCAGGCGACGCCGGCCGGGCAGACGTCCCGGAACGAGCCGTCGAAGAAGGCGGCGGCCTGCTCCCCTCGGGCCAGGTCGAAGATCCCGTGTGGGTCCTGGCCAAACCGGGGCGCGGTCGGCGCGGCCGGGGGCACCGGCGTGCCCACCCCGCCGGCGTCACGGAAGGCCCGGGAGGAGCCGGTGCACTCGAGCGGCTGCTGGTCGGAGGCCTTGCGACAGGGGCCGCTGTCGAACATGACCGCCCACGAGCCGCTCGCCGGCCCGCCGGTCCGCACTCCCCAGAAGGGAACCGTCTCGTCGCTGCGGCCGGGCGTGAAGACCGGCGTGCGCACGCTCGCGCCGAGCGTGCGGGCCAGGGCCTCGCCGGAGTACTGGCTCACCTGGTGGTCGCCGACCACGATCTCGAGCAGGGCCTTGTGCTTCGGGGTGCCCGGGGGCGGGTCGTCGGTGGCGTGGAGCGCCCAGCCGTTGGCCTCGCCGCGGTCCCAGAGCGTCTGGATGATCCCGAGGATCATCGACCGCTCCAGGCGCCCGGAGTAGGCGGGCTTGAAGATCAGTTCGTAGTCGTCGAAGTCGATGCTGCGCGGCAGGAGCATCGAGTA
>CAIKSH010000298.1 GCA_903830015.1 uncultured Solirubrobacterales bacterium
GAGCGCCCCGGTCCCCAGCGCCAGCCCGATGAACGCGGTCGCGGCAACGTCGAAGGTTCCCCCCACGGCGGCCAGGGAGCCGTCACGGGGCGATGGCCGGGACTTCCTCCCGGCGAGAACGACCACCAGCAGCACCGGCACGGCGACCGAACGCGTGAGCACCAGCGTCCACGGCACCGACTCCTCGTAGGGAACCCGGGCGAAGATGATGAAGCAGCCCATGCCGACCGCGGCGAGCAGCGATATGCCGACCACCCGGCGGCCGCCGGAGCGATCCTCGTGGATCTCCTCCTCGGAGCTCTCGATCGAGGTGAGGATGATCCCGGTGACGGTCAGCCCCAGGCCGACGGCGACCAGCGTGGCCAGCGACTCTCCCCCGGCCAGGCCGACGATCACCGGCAGCGCCACCCCGCTGGCGGCGATGGGCGCGACGACCCCGAGCTTCCCGAGCGACATGGCCAGGTAGAAGAGGCCGAGGCCGGTAGAGCCCAGGATCCCGCCGAGCAGGGCGAAGAGGACGGCCCGGCCGGAGGGAAGCGGCTGGCCCGAGGCCAGGGCGGCGACCAGGGCGAGTGCCAGCCCGACGCCGAAGACGATCAGGAGTACGACGGTTACCGGGTTGCGACGGCTCAGTACGCCGCCGATGAAGTCGGCACCGCCCCAGCAGAGGGCGGCCAGCAGGGAGAGCGGGATCGCGGCCATCGGCCGCGGAGACTATTCGGCGCCCCGCGCGGGGCGCCCCGGGCGCCGCCCTCCTAGCCGCGGTCGCCGCGGCCGTAGAGGACCGCGAAGAGCTTGCCCAGGCGCTGGGTGACCTTCTCCGAGTACGGATACATGTGCATATCGCGCTTGGGGTGGAAGCGCGAGACCATGATCGCCTGCTGCTCGGTGTACTTGCGGATCCCGCCCGCACCGTGACGCGAGCCCAGGCCCGAGGTCTTGGCCCCGCCCATCGGCAGCTCAAGCGCGGCGTAGTTGAGCATCGCGTCGTTGACGCAAACCGCGCCGGCCTCGATCCGCCGGGCAACGGCCTCGCCGCGCTCGACGTCCTTGGAGAAGACCGAAGCGCCGAGCCCGTACGGGCTGTCGTTGGCGAGCCGGATCGCCTCCTCGGCATCCTCGACCTTCATGATCGGCAGCGTCGGGCCGAAGGTCTCCTCGGTCATCGCCTCCATCGAATGGTCGACGTCGACCATCACCGTCGGCTCGAAGAAGTCACCGGCACCCTCACGGCGCTTGCCGCCCACCAGGACCTTGGCCCCCTTGGAGACCGCGTCGGCCACGTGGCTCTCGACCTTCTCGAGCTGGGGCGGGAAGGTCATCGCACCGACCTCCACGGTCCCCGGGCCGGTGGAGTGGCCCTGGCGCAGGTCGGCGACCTTCGAGGTCACCTTCTCGACGAACTCGTCGAAGACCGGGGCCTCGACGTAGACGCGTTCGGTGGAGATGCAGGTCTGGCCGGAGTTCTGCATCGAGAAGAAGACGGCCGCGTTGGCGGCGCGCTCCAGGTCGGCGTCGCGCAGGATGATCATCGGGTCCTTGCCCCCGAGCTCCAGCGAGCAGGGGATCAGGCGCTCGGCGGCGGCGACGGCGACCTTGCGGCCGGTCGCGGTGGAGCCGGTGAACATGATCATGTCGACCTCGTCGATCAGCGCCCGGCCGGTGTCACCGAGCCCGGTGGCGACCTGGAAGACGCCGGAGGGAAGGCCGCACTCCTCGAGCATCTCGGCCATCAGCAGCGAGGTGAGCGGGGTGATCTCGCTCGGCTTGAGGATCACGCTGTTGCCGGCGGCCAGCGCGGGGATGCAGTCCCCGAAGGAATTGGTGAGCGGGTAGTTCCACGGGCCGATGACTCCGACCAGGCCCACCGGGCGATGGCGCAGGATCATCTTCTTGCCGGTGAGGATGCGGTTCGACGACTTGACCTTCACGTCGGCGAGGTACTTCGGCGCGTTCTTGGCCCAGAAGCCGAAGGCCGAGGCCCCGTAGGAGATCTCGGCGAGCTGGGCGTCCTCGTAGGTCTTGCCGGTCTCCGAGACGATGGTCTGGATCACGCGCTCGCGATGGTCGATCAGCCACTTCTGCGCCCTCAGCAGGACGCGGCCGCGGCCTTCGAAGCCCAGGGCCTCCCACGCCGGCTGGACGGCGCGGCCGCGCTCAGCCATCGCCCTCACCTCGTCCGCGCCCATGTTCGGCACGGTGGCGATGATCTCGCCGGTGGCGGGGTTCTCTACGGGGATTTCGCCGGCGGCGCCCTTCTTGCCCCCGGAACCCTTCTCGGACTTCTCAACGGTCGCCATCTGGGCTCTCCTCTGTTAGCTGCTCCGGTTGAGCCTACTCGACTTCGAGAGCCGCGATTCCGACCGGCTCGAGCGGTGAATCCCGCTGGTCGGTGGCCACCGCGGAGATCTTGTCCACCACGTCCATGCCGTCGGTTACCTGGCCGAAGACGGTGTGCTTGCCGTCCAGGTGCGGGCACTCGGCCGCGGTAACGATGAAGAACTGCGAGCCGTTGGTGTTCGGGCCGGCGTTGGCCATCGCCAGGGCGCCGCGGACGACCTTGTGCTCGTTGAACTCGTCGTCGAACATGTACCCCGGCCCGCCGGTGCCGGTGCCCTCGGGGCAGCCGCCCTGGATCATGAAGTCGGGTATCACGCGGTGGAAGGTGAGGCCGTCGTAGAAGCCGTCCTCGGCAAGCTTGCGGAAGTTGGCAACCGTCTCCGGGGCGTCGTCCTCGAAGAGCTCGATCCGGATATCGCCCTCGCTGGTTTTCATCGTCGCTGCCGACATCGGCGGCGCTCCTCTCGGTGGATTTCGGGAAGGGGCACGCAGGCCCCGGGGTGACCGTAACGAATGACGGCCTTCGTCGCCGGCTAGTTGTCGAAGAACTTCAGCTGCGAGATGCGGACCGTCGGGCCCTTGCTGGGGGGAACGGTGAACCAGAGCACCACCGTGCGCCACTTCTTGTCGGTGTTGCCGAGGCTCAGCTCGAAGCTCTCGTCGCCGGCCTTGTCGCCCGGCTCCGGGGCCGGCTTGCCGCTCTCGGCGGCGGCGTCGATCGAAGCGGCCTCCCCGAGCGTTGTCATGTCGCCGACCTTGTCGGGCGGATCGACTCCCTTGTCGCCGAGCACGTACATCGTGAAGCCCGGAGTCTTGGTGGTCATGGTCAGGCGCGTGACCTTGCGCGACTTCTGCAGGTCGATCTGGAGGCCGATGTTCATGTCGCCGTCGGCGGCCGTGGTGACAAA
>CAIKSH010000299.1 GCA_903830015.1 uncultured Solirubrobacterales bacterium
GCCAGGTGCTCAGCGGCGGGCGGATGAAGGCCGGGGGCGTCCAGTTTGCCTCCAGCCCCGACGAGGCCGCCGGCCACGCCGCCGACATCCTCGAACTGGAGATCGGCGGTCACATGCCCCGCGGCGTCCTGGTCGATCCGAAGGCCGAGGTCGAGCAGGAGTACTACGCCGGGGTCGTCTGGGACGGCACGGCCAAGAAGCCGGTGATGATCTTCAGCCCCGTCGGCGGAATCGATATCGAGCAGGTCGCCGAGGAGCAGCCCGACAAGGTCGGCCGCCGCCACATCTCGAACCTCCTGCCCATCACCGGCTTCGAGGCCAAGGAGACGATCGCCTCGACCGGCGTCACGGGCAGCGAGCTGAACAAGCTCACCCCAATCCTCACGAAGCTCGCCCAGCTCTTTCTTGAAAACGACATGACGCTCGCCGAGATCAACCCGATCGGCCGGCTCAAGGACGGCTCCTTCGTCGCCCTTGACGCCCACATGGACATCGAGAACGAGGCCCGCGGCCGCCACGCGGAACTGCTGGCCGACCTGGAGATTGGCGACGAGGAGACCCGGGAAGCCCGGGAGCCGACCCCGTTCGAGCTCGCCGGCGAGGAGGTCGACGCCCAGGACCACCGCGGGGTGGCCGGCAACGTCACCGAGTTCGACGGCAACCTCGGCCTGGTGATCGGTGCCGGCGGCGGCTCGCTGACCCTCTTCGACGCCGTCCGAGCCCATGGCGGCGAGCCGGCCAACTACTGCGAGATCGGGGGGAACCCGTCGGTGGCCAAGGCCTGCGGCCTGGCCAAGCTGGTGCTGCAGAAGCCCGGCGTCGACAAGATCGCGGTGATGATGTCGATCGTCTCCAACACCCGGGTCGACATCGTCGCCCGCGGCGTGATCAAGGCCTGCCTGGAGCTCGACATGGACCCGGCCGAGAAGATCGCCATCTTCCGCATCCCGGGCGCCTGGGAGGACGAGGGCTTCAAGATCCTCGACGCCTACGGGGTCGAGTACGCCGACCGGTCGGTATCGATGCACGAGGCGGCCCGCCGCGCGGTGGAGAAGATCGGGGCCGGCTCGTGAGCATCCTCATCGACGCCGATACGACCTTCATCGTCCAGGGCATTACCGGCCGCGAGGCGGTCAACCTCACGCGGGAGTGCCTGGACTACGGCGCCGGGGCGAAGATCGTCGGCGGCGTCACCCCGGGGCGCCTGGGCCGCGAGGTTCACGGCGTTCCGGTCTTCGACACCGTCGAGCAGGCCGTCGCCCACCACGGCGCCCCGATCGACGGCTCGGTGGTGACCGTCCCGCCGGCCTTCACCCGCGACGCGGTCTTTGAGGCGATCGAGAACGGAATAAAGCTGATCGTCATCGTGACCGAGCGGATCCCCCGCAAGGACGTCGCCCAGATGGTCGAGCTCGCCGGCCAGCACGGCGCCCGGATAATCGGCCCCAACTGCCTGGGGATCATTGTCCCGGACGTGATCAAGATGGGCGGGATCGGCGGGCCGGCCAAGGACGCCGCCAAGGCCTACACCCCGGGCCCGATCGGCGTGATCAGCCGCTCGGGCGGGATGACCACCGAGATGAGCTCCACGCTCACCGCCGCCGGTCTGGGCCAGTCGACCGCCGTCTCGATCGGCGGCGACGCGATCATCGGCTCCACGTACGCCGAGCTGATGCCGCTCTTCGAGGCCGACGAGCAGACCCAGGGGATCGTCATCTACACCGAGCCCGGCGGCCGGATGGAGGCCCAGCTCGCCCAGTGGGTCACCGAAAACGGCTCGCGGCTGCCGGTCGTGGCCTTTATGGCCGGCCGCTTCATGGACGAGATGCCGGGGATGAGCTTCGGCCACGCCGGCACGATCGTCGAGGGCAAGGA
>CAIKSH010000300.1 GCA_903830015.1 uncultured Solirubrobacterales bacterium
ACCAGCTGCGCTCGACCCGCTCCAAGCAGATCAAGAAGAAGATCGCCCGCCGCATGAAGATCATCCAGGGCTTCCTGGCTTCCGGCAAGCGCCCTGAGCACATGATCCTGACGGTGCTCCCGGTCATCCCGCCGGACCTCCGTCCGCTCGTTCCCCTCGAAGGCGGCCGTTTCGCCACCTCCGACTTGAACGACCTCTACCGTCGCGTCATCAACCGCAACAACCGCCTGAAGCGGCTGCTCGACCTCGGCGCGCCCGAGATCATCGTCAACAACGAGAAGCGCATGCTGCAGGAGGCGGTCGACGCCCTCTTCGACAACGGTCGTCGCGGACGTCCGGTGACGGGTCCGGGCAACCGAGCCCTGAAGTCGCTCTCCGACATGCTCAAGGGCAAGCAGGGACGGTTCCGCCAGAACCTGCTCGGCAAGCGCGTCGACTACTCCGGCCGCTCGGTGATCGTCGCCGGCCCGAGCCTCAAGCTCCACCAGTGCGGGCTGCCCAAGCTGATGGCGCTCGAGCTCTTCAAGCCGTTCATCATGGCCCGCCTGGTCGAAGGCAAGGACGCCACCAACATCAAGGCGGCCAAGAAGATGGTCGACTCGATGATCCCCGAGGTCTGGGACGTCCTCGACGACGTGATCAGCGAGCACCCTGTGCTCCTCAACCGCGCCCCGACGCTCCACCGCCTCGGTATCCAGGCCTTCGAGCCGGTGCTGGTGGAGGGCAAGGCGATCCAGGTCCATCCGCTGGTCTGCTCGGCCTTCAACGCCGACTTCGACGGCGACCAGATGGCGGTGCACGTGCCGCTCAGCGCCGAGGCGCAGGCCGAGGCGCGCATCCTCATGCTCTCGGCCAACAACATCCTCTCCCCGGCCCACGGCGCGCCGCTGGCCACGCCGACCCAGGACATGGTCCTCGGCGCCTACTACCTGACCTACGGCCCTGACGCCGCCGAGCTCGAAGCCGACCAGGAGAAGCTCAGCTCCGGCAACTGGCCCAAGAGCGCCGACCGGCCGCACGTCTTCCGCTCGGCCCAGGAGGCGGAATTCAGCTACGAGTCGGGCAACGCCAGGCTGCACGACCTCGCCGAATACCGGCCGGCCGGCAGCACCGGCGGGCACCTGCTGACCACGGTCGGGCGCATCATCTACAACGACCGGATCGAGCGGGCGCTGCAGGACTCGCTCGGCGAGGCCTTCGACCCGGCCGACTACCCGTTCATCAACCAGTCGGTGCGCAAGCGCGACACGGTGGCGATCATCGACGCCCTCGTGCAGGCCTTCGGCCCGGCCGCGGTCGCCTCGGTGCTCGACGCCTTCAAGGACCTCGGCTTCCGCTTCTCGACCCTCGCCGGGATCACCATCTCCAAGAACGACGTGGTCATCCCCGAGGACAAGCAGGAGATCCTCTCCGGCTTCGAGGACGAGGTCGCCGACATCCAGGGCCAGTACGACATGGGCCTGATCACCCAGCAGGAGCGCCACGAGGCGGTCGTCGACAAGTGGACGGCAGCCACCGAGGAGGTCGCCGACTCGATGGAGGCCAACTTCGACCGCCTCAACCCCATCTTCATGATGGCCGACAGCGGTGCCCGCGGATCGTTCAAGCAGATCCGCCAGCTCGCCGG
>CAIKSH010000301.1 GCA_903830015.1 uncultured Solirubrobacterales bacterium
CGTTCGGCGAGAAGTCCGGCTGGGAGCGCGTCAACTGGTACGAGCCCAACGCCGGGCGGGGAGACGAGTCGCTGCGGCCAAGGGGATGGGCCGGCATGCACTGGTCGCCGGCGATCGGCGCCGAGCATCGCGCCACCCGCGAGGCCGCCGGCCTCTACGACGAGTCCTCCTTCGCCAAGATCGAGATCACCGGCCCGGGGGCCGCAGCCTTCCTCAACCGCCTCTGCGACAACGACGTCGCTCGCGACGTGGGCAAGATCACCTACACGCAGATGCTCAACAGCCGTGGCGGTATCGAGTGCGATTTCACCGTCACCCGGCTCGGCGAGGAGCACTTCGC
The DNA here is from genome assembly GCA_903830015.1 of uncultured Solirubrobacterales bacterium. Taxonomy (GTDB): domain Bacteria; phylum Actinomycetota; class Thermoleophilia; order Solirubrobacterales; family Solirubrobacteraceae; genus F1-60-MAGs163. The sequence continues at coordinate 341 of CAIKSH010000301.1, forward strand.
GATCGTCACCGGAACCGCCTTCGGCCAGCACGACCTGGCCTGGATCCGCTCTCACCTGCCGGCCGACGGCAGCGTCGAGCTCCACGACGTGACGGCCCGCTTTGCCTGTTTCGGCCTCTGGGGGCCCAAGGCGAGGGAGATCCTCCAGCCGCTCACCCCCGACCGGCTCGACTCGGAGGCCTTCCCTTACCTGAGCGCCCGCGAGATCACGATCGGCGACGTTCCGGTTCGCGCCCTGAGGGTCACCTTCGTCGGCGAGCTCGGGTGGGAGCTCTACTGCCCCACCGAATACGGCGCCCGGCTGTGGCAGACGCTTTACGACGCCGGGCAGCCCCACGGGCTGCTGGCTTGCGGGTACAAGGCGATCGACACCCTCCGCCTGGAGAAGGGCTACCGCGTGTGGGCTGCGGACATCACACCGGACGACAACCCCTACGAAGCCGGCCTCGGGTTCGCCGTCAAGCCGGAGAAGCCCGGCGGCTTCATCGGCGACGCCGCCCTCGCGCAGGCCGGCGAGCCCCTGCGCCGGCTGGTCGCCGTCACGCTCGACGATCCGCGGGCCGTCGCGCTGGGCAACGAGCCGGTTCGAATTGCCGGGGAGATCGCCGGCCGCGTGACCAGCGGCGGCTACGGCTACACCGTCGGCAGCTCGATCGCCCTGGCTTACGTTCCCACCGGCGTTTCGGAGCCCGGAACGCCGGTCGAGATCGACATCTTCGGGGAGTGGGTTACCGGGACGATCGTCGAGGAGCCGCTCTACGACCCGAAGGGCGAGCGCCTGCGGGTCTGAGTGCCGACGCGCCCGGGCGGTAGGATTGCCTGCAAATCGACGTCACCGGAAACCCGAACGGAGTGATAGCCAATGGCCGTTAAGACTCACGTCGAGATCGATCGCGAGCGCGTCAAGGAACTGATCGCGCGCGAAGAAGCAGAGCTGAACGCCCGCACGCAGGAGTCCAAGCGGATGTTCGAGCGCGCCGACAGGTCGCTCGCCGCCGGCGTGGCCAGCTCCTACCAGGCCCGTGCCCCGTGGCCGATCTACCTCGAGCGCGGCGCCGGCCCCAGGGTCTGGGACGTCGACGGCAACGAGATGTACGACTTCCACAACGGCTTCGGCTCGATGGTCCAGGGCCATGCCAATCCCGAGATCGGGCATGCAGTCCGTGACCGGTACGCGATGGGCACCCACTTCGCGGCTCCCACCGAGGACGCGATCGCCGTCGCCGAGAACCTGGCCGAGCGGTGGGGCCTTCCCCTCTGGCGCTACACGAATTCCGGCTCGGAGTCGACGATGGACGCGATCCGGATCGCCCGCGCCCACACAGGCCGCGAGGAGGTCGTGAAGGTATTC
>CAIKSH010000302.1 GCA_903830015.1 uncultured Solirubrobacterales bacterium
GACCGCCTGATGTCGTTCCTCAACCCGTGGGACCACGCCGGCGACGCCGGGTTCCAGGCCGTACAGGGCCAGATCGCGATCGGCTCCGGGGGGCTCTTCGGCCGCGGGCTCGGCGAGTCGGTCCAGAAGATCTTCTACCTGCCCGAGGCCCACACCGACTTCATCCTCGCCATCATCGGCGAGGAGCTGGGCGTGATCGGCCTCTTCGCCCTGCTGCTGCTCTTCGCCCTGGTCGCCTGGGCCGGGCTGCGGATCGCCCAGCAGGCCCAGGGCCGCTATGCCTGCCTGGTGGCCGCCGGGGTCACCTCGCTGATCCTCTGCCAGGCGCTGCTGAACGTCTTCACCGTCCTGGGCCTCGCGCCGCTCACCGGCGTTCCGCTCCCGTTCATCTCCTACGGGTCGACCAGCCTGGTGACGCTGCTCGTGGGCGTCGGGCTGCTGCTCAACGTGGCCCGCGGGGGGACGGTGAAGGTCAGGGCAACGGCCCCGGCCCGCAGCCGGCAGCGAACCCGGCCGCCCGATGCGCCACGATCAACGGTCGATGAGCAGTTCGAAGACTTCGGGCAGATCGAGGTATTTGATCGCCGCGGGCGGGACCGCCGGGCACGTGGTTCCGGCTCTGGCGGTCGCCGACGAGCTTCGCACTGACGGCTCGCTGGTCGTCTTTGCCGGCGGCGGCCGGGCCGAGGCCGAGCTGGTGCCGGCCGCCGGCTATGAGTTCGTTGCCTTCCAGGTCGAGGGCCTGAGCCGGAACAACCCGCTGAAGGCGCTCGTCGCGGCGGCCAAGGCCCTGGCTGCCACCTTCCGGGCCTGGAGGCTGATCGGCGAGCTTCGCCCTTCCGCAGTGATGGGGGGCGGCGGCTACGTGGCCGGGCCGGTGGGGCTGGCCGCGGTGCTTCGCCGCCGGCCGCTGGTCCTGACCGAAGCCGACTCGCACCTGGGCCTCACCAACCGGCTCCTGGCGCCGTTTGCCCGGCGGGTGGGGCTGGCCTTCGCCATTGAGGGCCGCGGCGCACCCCGCTTCGTCGTCACCGGGCGGCCGATACCCCCGCCCGCCACCGACCGCCAGGCCGCGCGGGCCCACTTCGGGGTGCCCGAGGGACGTCCCCTGGTGGCGATCGTCGGCGGCTCGCTCGGTGCCCGGTCGATCAACGAGGCGGCGATCGAGGCCTTCGGGCAGGCCGACGACCTCGAGGTCGTGCACGCAGCCGGCGAGCGCGACCTCGCCGCCCTCAAGGGGCACGCGGTCGGCCCGCACTACCGCCTCTTCGGCTACATCGACGACTTCGACCAGGCGCTCGCGGCGGCCGACCTGGTGGTTTCGCGCTCCGGGGGCTCGGTCTTCGAGATCGCCGCAGCGGGCTGCCCGGCCGTGCTGGTCCCTTACCCCTACGCGGCGGCCGACCACCAGGCCGGCAACGCGGCCTGGATGGCCGGCGCCGGAGCCGCCGTCGTGATCGACGACGGCCAGCTCGACGCCGAACGGCTGGCCGCCACGGTGCGGGAGCTGCTCGCCGATCCCGGGCGCCTGGAGCAGATGCGGCAGGCATCGCTCTCGATCGCCCGCCCCGGCGCCGCCGCCGAGGTCGCCGCCCTGCTCCGCGAGGCGGCGGCATGACCGCAACCCCGTGGGAGGGCCGGAGGCTCCACTTCGTCGGCATCGGTGGCGCCGGCATGCAGGGCTGGGCCCTGGTTGCCCGGGAGCTGGGCGCCCAGGTAAGCGGGAGCGACCGTGAGGACTCGCCGGCCCTGGCCACGCTGCGCGAGAGCGGCATCGCCGCCGTTGCCGGTCACTCCGCCTCCAACCTTCCCGAAGGCGACGACGTCGAGGTCGTCTACTCGACGGCGATCCCGGACGACAACCCGGAGCTGTCCGGCGCGCGGGAGCGGGGGCTGCGGGCCATGCCGCGCGCCGAGCTGCTCGGGGAGCTGACGGCGCTGCGCCAGACCATCGCCGTGGCCGGCGCCCACGGAAAGACGACGACCACGAGCATGATCGCCCACGTGCTCGGCGAGGCCGGCCTGGATCCCGGATACCTGATCGGCGGCACCCTCTCGGCCACCGGCCGCAACGCAGCGTGGGGGAGTGGTCCCTGGCTGGTCGTGGAGGCCGACGAGTCCGATCGCTCGCTCCTCTCGCTCGAGACGGACATCGCCGTCCTCACCAACGTCGAGCTCGACCACCACTCCACCTACCGCTCCGAAGAGGAGCTGCGCGAGGTGTTCCGCGAGTTCCTGGCCGGCGCCCCCGAGGCGGTGATCGCCGACGAGCGCTCGCTCCTCGAGCTGCGCGGCGACGCGCCGTGCGTGGCCTTCGACCCGCAGCCGGTTGACACCTCGTCGGGCCGGCCCCGCTTCGCCTGGCGCGGGCTCGAGGTCGAGCTGGCCGTGCCCGGAGAGCACAACGCGTGGAACGCCGCGGCCGCGCTGGAGGCGGCGAGCCTCGCGGGTGTCAGCGACGCGGAGGCCGTCCGGGCGATCGGCTCCTTCTCCGGCGCCGGCCGGCGCTTCGAGGAGCTGGGAAGCTCGCGGGCCGGCGCGCGGGTGGTCGACGACTACGCCCACCACCCGACCGAGCTCGAGGCGGCCATCGCCGCGGCCCGCACCCAGGGTCCCGGGCGCCTGGTCGCCGTCTTTCAGCCGCACCTCTTCTCCCGGACCGGGGAGCTCGCCGACCGGTTCGGGCAGGCGCTGGCCGCGGCCGACCTGGCGATCGTCGTCGACGTATATCCCTCGCGGGAGAGCGCCGCCGACTTTCCCGGCGTGACCGGCGAGCTGGTTGCCCGGGCGGCCCGGGAGGCAGGCGGCACGGTCGAGTGGATCCCCTCCATGGCCGATGCCGGGGCGCGCCTGGAGGAGCTGCTCGGGCCCGAGGACCTCTGCCTGGTGATGGGCGCCGGCGACGTCCGTTCGCTGGGCGAGAATCTGGTCTCTGGCTGAGCTGGCAGGAAGAGATCGCCGCCCGTCGAAGGCGGCTTCGATGTCGGCAATACCGGCCAAGGCTCCCGCGCGCGGCAGGCGCCTGCGGCTGCCCTCCCTCAAGCTTGTGCTCGCGCTGGTCCTTCTCGGCGCGCTGCTGGCCGGCGGCTGGATCTGGCTGCGCGGCTCCTCGCTGGTGGCCGTCGAGCAGGTGAAAGTGACCGGCGCCGGCGGCAGCGACAGCGCCGAGATCCGTTCCACGCTGGCCAGCGTCGCCCGCGACATGACCACGCTCAACGTCGACCGCGCCGCGCTGGAGGAGTCGGTCGCCCGCTTCCCCATCGTCAGGTCGCTCCAGGTGACCACCGACTTTCCCCACGCGATGAACATCCGCGTCATCAAGCGCCGGCCGGTAGCCGTCCTGGTCGGCGCCGGGGTGCCGGTGGCCATCGCCTCCGACGGGGTCCTCCTGCGCGGCGAGCGGACCCCCGGGCTGCCGGCGGTCACCGCAAAGGTTCCGTACGGAGCCCGCAGGATCACCGGGGGACAGGCGCTCGAGCAGGTCCGCCTGCTGGCCGGGGCCCCCGACCACCTGCTGCGCCGGGTGAGCGCGGTCAGCGCCTCCCCGGCCGGATACACGGTTCGCATCGCCGGCTACCCCGAGCTGCGCTTCGGGCCCGCCGAGCGGCTTGCCTCCAAGTGGGCGGCGGCAAGCCGCATCCTCGGTGACCCGAGCGTCGCCGGGGCGAGTTATGTCGACCTGAGAATCCCCGAGCGGCCTGCCGTGGGGCCGGCTTCCGGGGAAGGCGAAGGCTTCGTACCGTGATCAGGCCTCAACTACAGCTTGAGGCTTTTGCCACCAAAAACCCTCAACCCCAACTTCAGGGTGTTCTGGCGCAATTGCCTTTGCGGCTCTAGACTGCCGCAGGAGAGAGGCCCTACGGTGGCCTCGCGAATGGGCCTTCGGAGCGATCCGGAGGCCTCAACTATGAATTGAGGGTCGGACAGAGCAATGGAAAGCATGGTTGACCACGGCAGTTACCTGGCGGTCATCAAGGTCGTCGGGGTAGGCGGCGGAGGCACTAACGCCGTCAACCGGATGGTCGATGCCGGCCTGCGCGGCGTCGAGTTCATCGCGTCCAACACCGATTCCCAGGCGCTGCGCGCCTGCGAGGCCGACATCAAGCTGAACATCGGCGAGGAGCTCACCCGTGGGCTCGGCGCCGGCGCCGACCCGCAGATCGGCTTCGGAGCCGCCGCCGAGTCGCGCGACGACATCAAGGAGGCCCTCAAGGGGGCCGACATGGTCTTCGTTACCGCCGGCGAGGGCGGTGGCACCGGCACCGGGGCCGCCCCGGTGATCGCGGAGATCGCCAAGAGCGAGATCGGTGCGCTGACCGTCGGAGTGGTCACCCGCCCGTTCGAGTTCGAGGGCGCCCAGCGGATGCGGGCGGCCGACGAGGGCATCGCGCGGCTGCGCGAGGTCGTCGACACGCTGATCGTGATTCCCAACGAGCGGCTCCTGGCCACCGTCGAGAAGCGCACCACGGTCCTCGAGGCCTTCCGCGAGGCCGACAACGTCCTGCGCCAGGGCGTCCAGGGCATCACCGACCTGATCACCATCCCCGGCCTGGTCAACCTCGACTTCGCCGACGTGCGGACGATCATGGCCGACGCCGGCTCGGCGCTCATGGGCGTCGGCTCCTCGGCCGGCGAGAACCGCGCCGTCGATGCCGCCACCGCGGCGATCACCAGCGAGCTGCTCGAGGATTCGATCGACGGGGCCACCGGGATCCTTCTCAACATCACCGGCGGCAGTGAGCTCGGCCTCTTCGAGGTCAACGAGGCCGCCGAGGTGATCCACTCGGCCGCCGACCGCAACGCCAACATCATCTTTGGCGCCGTGCTCGACGAGTCGATGGGCGACGAGGTGCGCGTGACGGTCATCGCCACCGGCTTCGACCAGGCCGGCCGGCGCTCGCGCCGTGGCTCCTCGGAGTCGCGGGCGCCGCGCGAGGCCGGCTTCACGCCGTCCCGCCGGGACCGCGGTCCCAAGCCGGGCGGTGGCAAGGACCTCGAGATCGGCGACGACGATCTCGATATCCCGGCCTTCCTCAAGTAACGCGGGGACGCGGGCGCGGCCGCCAGGCAGGGGCTCCCATGGCCGAGGGCAGCTATCCGCCGGAGCTGGGCTACCACCCGGGCCACGGCTGGGCCCGGGTCGAGGGCGACACCGCGACATTCGGCATCACCTGGTTTGCCCAGGACCAGCTCGGTGACGTGGTCTTCTTCGACCCGCCGGACCCGGGAGCCGCGGTGACCGCGGGCTCCTCCTACGCCGAGGTCGAGTCGCTGAAGGCGGTGAGTGACGTGCTCGCCCCGCTCGGCGGGGAGGTGATCGAGGTCAACGGCTCCCTGGGCGCCTCGCCCGAGAAGATCAACGACGACCCGTATGGCGAGGGCTGGATGGTGAAGGTCCGCCTCGCGGCGCCGCCCGGCGAAGGCGAACTGCTGGACGCCGCCGCCTACCAGGCGACCCTTTCCTGAGTTCCCGCGCCGGTAGCCTCCGCGCTGCCCATGCGCATCTTCTCCGGGATCCAGCCGACCGGCCGCAAGCACCTCGGCAACTACATCGGCGCGATCCGCCAGTACGTGGCCGGCCAGCGGCGCGCGCAGGAGGCCGGCGACCTGGCCATCTACTCGATCGTCGACCTCCACGCGACGACCGTCTCCTACGACCCGGCCGAGCTGCGCGAGCGCTGCCTGGACACCACCGCCCTGCTGCTCGCCGCCGGCCTGGACCCCGAGCTCTGCATCCTGTTCCGCCAGGGCGACGTGCCCGAGCACACCGAGCTGACCTGGCTGCTCTGCTCGGTCACCGCCCACGGAGACCTCAACCGGATGCACCAGTTCAAGGAGAAATCCGACAGCCAGCGCGAGCTGGTCTCGGCCGGCCTCTTCCTCTACCCGGTCCTCCAGGCCGCCGACGTGCTCGCCTACCGCGCCGACGAGGTCCCCGTAGGCGAGGACCAGCGCCAGCACGTCGAGCTGATGCGCGACATCGCCGAGCGCTTCAACGCCCGTTTCGGGGACGGTCAGCAGATCCTCACGGTCCCCGCCCACCGGATTCCCGAGGTCGGCGCCCGGATCATGGACCTCCAGCACCCCGAACGGAAGATGTCCACCACCGGCGGCTCCGATGAGGGAACGGTCTACGTCCTCGATGAGCCGGAGGCGATCCGCAAGAAGCTCTCCCGCGCGGTGACCGACTCGGGCACCGAGATCGTCCGGTCGCTGGAGAAGCCGGGGGTCACCAACCTCATCGACATCCTCGCCGCCAGCCGCGACGTCGAGCCGGCCCAGGTCGAGGAGGAGATGGCCCAGGCGCGCGGCTACGGCGACCTCAAGGCCGCGGTCGCCGACGCCGTGGTCGAAATGCTCGAGCCGGTCCAGGCCCGCTACGCCGAGCTGCGCGGTGACGAGGCCGCCCTGGAGGACGTCCTGGCGGCCGGGGCCGAGCGGGCCCGCGAGATCGCAGGGCCGACGGTGGCCGACGTGCGCGCCGTGATGGGCGTAGGGCCTCCTCCGGCGCGATGAACCGGCGCCTGCTGGCCCTGGTCTGCGTCGTCATCTTCATCGACACGCTCTTCTACGCCGTCCTGGCCCCTGCGCTCCCTGCCCTCTCGACGGAGTTCGACCTCGACAAGAGCAGCGCCGGGGTCCTGGTCGGCGCCTATGCCGCCGGCACTCTCACCGGTGCCCTTCCCGGGGGATGGGCCTCGGAGAGGTTCGGGGCCAAGCCCACCCTCCTGGCGGCGCTCGGTCTCATGACGGTGGGGAGCGTCACCTTCGCGCTGGCCGACACGGTGCTGCTACTCGACCTCGGGCGCTTCGTCCAGGGGCTCGGCGGCGCGCTCTCGTGGCTGGCCGGCTTTGCCTGGGTGGTCGAGGAGACCGACGCCGACCGGCGCGGAGAGGTGATCGGCTTCGTCATGGCCGCCGCGGTGGTGGGCGCCCAGTTCGGCCCGGTGCTGGGGATCGCCGTCGACGCCTACGGCCGCCCGCCGGCCTTCGGCGCCACCGTCGCCGCCGGTCTCATCGTTGCCGTGATCGCGGCCAGGATGCCCAGGCCGACGCCGCTGCCCAGGGGCCGGCCGCCCCAGACGATGCTGAGCGACAACGCCTCGCTCGTCGCGCTATGGCTCGTCTTCGTGGCCGGCCTGGGCTTCGGGATCCTCGAGGTGCTCGTTCCCCTGGACCTCGGCCGGCTCGGCGCCGGCGCCCTGGCCATCGGCCTGATCTTCTTCATCGCGGCCGCGGCCGAGGCGATCATGAACCCCCTCGTGGGCCGCTTCATCGACCGCCGCGGGGTCGAGAGGCTGATCCGCTGGGCGCTCTTCCTCGGTGCCCTGGGGATGGCTGTCCTGGCCACGCCTGAGGGGGTCATCGTCGTAGCGGCGATGCTCGCCTTCACCGGGGTCACCCTCGGCGCCCTGTTCACGCCGGGCGCGAGGATCATCTCCCGGCGCGCCGAGGCGCTCGACGTCGACCAGGGCTGGGCCGGCGCCTTCCAGAACATCGCCTGGGCCGGCTCGATCGCCCTCGGAGCGGTCGTAGGCGGGGCCGTGGCGCAGGCCATGGGCGACGGCGCCGCCTACGCGCTCGGCTCCCTGGCTGCGCTCTCTACCGGCGTGGTGCTGCTCCTGCGCCGACCGGTGCGCTCGTTACGGTCCGAGCCGTGATCGTCGCCGATCTCGACCTCGACCTCGAGATATTCACCGGGCCGTTCGACCTCCTGCTGACCCTGGTCCTGCGCGAGGAGGTCGACCTGCTCGAGGTGGAGCTCTCCGGAATCGTCCTGGCCTACCTCGACGTCCTCGAGGAGCGGGGTGAGCTCGACCTCGAGATGGCCACCGAGTTCATCGTCCTGGTCGCCGCACTGCTGGAGCTCAAGTCGCGCCTGATGCTCCCGGGCGAGGAGGCCGACCTGCTCGACGGCCTGGAGCCGGGGGAGGCCGCCGAGGAGCTCCTGGCGCGGATGCTGGATGCGCGTCGCTACCGCAACGCGGCCGAACACCTCGAAGCGCTCCTCGAGGCCGAGGGCGGCCACCGATACCGCTCGGCGCCGCTGCCCGCCTTCGCCCGGCGGGTGACCCTCGAGAACGCCTCCCAGGCCTACGAGCCCGACGAGCTCGGCGAGGCACTCGGCTCGCTGCTCCAGCTCCCGCCCCAGCTCAGCCTCCATCACCTCAACATCCGCCGGGTAACCGTGCCCGAGCGGCTGGCCCACCTGCGCTCGCTGCTGCGCCGCGGCGCCGTCGGCTTCGACGAGGCGGTGGCCGGGGCCGACCGGATGACCGTGGCCGTGACCATCTTCGCCCTGCTCGAGCTCTACAAGCAGGGCGAGGCGACCTGGAGCCAGGCCGAGCCCTTCGGGCCGATCGCGATCGAGCCGGCCGGAATCGAGCCTCCGGCCCTGCGGCTGGTGGAGGACGCCGCATGAGCGCCGCCGCCGGAACGGTCGAGGCCCTCCTCTTCCTGAGCCCGGACCCGGTAAGCGCCGAGGCGCTGATGGAGGCGGTTCCCTGCGGCGAGGGCGAGCTCGAGAAGGCGCTCGCCGAGCTGGAAGAGGGACTGGCGGCCAGCGACCGGGGCCTGGTCCTGAAGAGGATCGCCGGCGGCTACACCCTGGCCAGCGCCCCGGAGGCCGAGGAGGCCGCCCGGCGGCTCTTCGCCCGCCCCAGGACGCCACCGCTCACCGCCGCCCAGGCCGAGACCCTCGCCATCGTCGCCTACCTGCAGCCGGTATCCCGCCCCGAAATCACCCGCATCAGGGGAGTGAGCGCCGACTCGGCGACCGGCACGCTCCTGGAGCGCGGGCTGATAGAGGAGTCCGGCCGCTCGCGGTTCGGGGCGGTCACCTACCGCACCAGCGAGCTCTTCCTGCGCCTCTTCGGCCTGGACAGCCTCGACGGGCTGCCCGACGTGGCCCAGTGGGACCCGAGCCCGGACGAGGAGGCCGAGCTCCGCGAGCGCCTGCTGGCCGCCGGCTCGGCCCGGCTCGGCGAGAGTCCCCCGGACGGCCAGGCCGAGATCGACGAGATTCCCCAGGCGGGGAGCGAGGGCACCGAGGGGGCTCCCGCCGAACCGCCGCCCGCAGCCTGATCAGGCGGCGCGGGCCGCGAGCTGGCCGCAGGCGGCGTCGATGTCGCGTCCTCGCGTGAGCCGGACGGTGGCCCGGATCCCCTGGTCCTCCAGCGTCGCCCGGAAGGCCTCGATCGCCGCCTTTCCCGAGCCTTCGTAGGGAGAGCCGCTCGGGTTGTAGGGAATCAGGTTGACCTTGTAGCGCTTGGGGTCGAGCAGGTCGGCCAGGGCGAGCGCCTGCCCGACCTGGTCGTTGACCCCCGCCAGCATCACGTACTCCACGAAGACCATCCGGCGCTTGGCCTCGTAGAAGCGGTTGCAGGCGGCGATCACCTCGGAGACGGGATAGCGGTCGTTGACCGGCATGATCTCGCTGCGCAGCGCGTCGTCGGCCGCGTGCAGGGAGAGCGCGAGCCGCAGTGGCCTCGGCTGGGCGGCCAGGCGGTCGATACCCGGCACCCAGCCGACGGTGGAGACCGCGGTCCGGCGGCTGGTTATGCCCAGGTCGGGGAGCAGGCCGCAGGCGCCCAGGACGGCGTCGAGGTTCATCATCGGCTCGCCCATTCCCATGAAGACGCAGTGGTTGAGCTCGGCCCGGCGCCGGAAGTGCAGCGCCTGGTCGACGATCTCCCAGGCGGTCAGGTTGCGACCGAACTTCATCGAGCCGGTGGCGCAGAAGGTGCAGGTGAGCGGGCATCCCGACTGCGAGGAGAGGCAGACCGAGCGCCGCCCGTCGCGGTAGCTCATCAGGACCGCCTCGACCGGGCGCCGGTCGGCGGTGAGGAAGAGCGCCTTGACCGTGCCGTCGGATGAGACCTCCTCGGCTTCGAGCTCGAGGGTCGAGAACGGCACCTCGGCGGCCAGCCGCTCGCGCAGGCCGGCGGGAAGGTCGGTCATCGCCTCCCAGTCGCGGGCGCCGCGGGCCTGCCAGGCCCAGGCCTGGCCGCGCCGGTAGTCCGGCTCGCCGGCTTCGCCCAGCCGCTGCCCGAGAAGGTCGAGGTCCATCGGCCATATGGTGGCAGCCAGCCGATGAGACTCGCCAAGTACCTGGCCCGGGCCGGCGTGGCCTCCCGACGCGCCTCCGAGCGCCTGGTCGCCGAGGGTCGGGTGACGGTCAACGGGAGCCCCGCCCTCGACCCGGCCCGGGCCGTCGGCGACGGCGACCGGGTCGAGCTCGACGGGCAGCCGGTCGGGCCCGGCCCGCAGGAGCGCGTGGTCTACGCGCTCAACAAGCCGGCCGGGGTGGTCTCCACTGCGGCCGATACCCACGGGCGGCCGACGGTCGTGGAGCTGGTCGACGGCGGCGGGCGGCGCCTCTACCCGGTCGGGC
>CAIKSH010000303.1 GCA_903830015.1 uncultured Solirubrobacterales bacterium
CGCCGCTACCGGGGAGTCCAATTGACGGGCCCATATCCACCAAGCACGGGGGTTATCGCCCCTCACGGGTCCCTGACTTGCACAAATTCGTCTAGCGCGGCAGACTGCGCCGATGCCCACCAAAGCAGCTCCCCAGGCAATTCTCGAACCGCGCCTCCTGTGCGGCCCCGGCCCGGCCAACGCCAGCCCCGGCGTGATGGAGGCCCTGGCCCGGCCGCCGCTCGGCCACCTGGACCCGGACATCTTCCCGATCCTGCTCGAGACGGCGCAGATGCTCGGGGCCGTCTACCTGCGCGACGAGGGCGACGGAATGAGCATCCCGCTGAGCAGCACCGGCACCTCGGGCATGGAGACCGGCATGGCCGCCCTGCTCGAGCCCGGCGACACGGCCATCGTCGGCGTCAACGGCTACTTCGGACGCCGCCTGGCCGAGATAGCCCGCCGCTACGGAGCCAACGTGATCGCCATCGAGGCCGACTGGGGCGAGGCGGTGAGCAACGAGAAGATCCTCGCCGAGCTCGACGCCAACCCCGGCACCCGGCTGGTGGCCGTGGTCCACGCCGAGACCTCGACCGGCGTGCGCCACGACCTGGCCGAGCTGGGCGAGGCGATGAAGGGCCGGGAGACCTTCCTGGTGGCCGACTGCGTGACCTCCCTGGGCGGCAGCGAGCTGCGGCTCAGCGACTGGGGTGTCGACTATGCCTACAGCTGCTCGCAGAAGTGCCTTGGCATGTCCTCGGGGATGTCCCCGATCTCGATCTCGCAGCGTGCCCTGGACCACGCCAAGGCCGCTTCGCCGGATTACAACTTCTACATGGACCTCGCCCTGCTCGAGGACTACTGGATCAACCGTCCCCCGACCTACCACCACACGCTCGCCTCGCCGATGCTCTTCGGCATGCACGAGGCCCTGCGCGAGGTGCTCGACGAGGGGCTCGAGGCCCGCTGGGCCCGCCACGCGCAGGCCGGCGGCCACCTGCAGGAGCAGATCCGCGAGCGCGGAATGACGCTGGTGGCCGATCCCGACCACCAGCTCGCGCAGCTGACCGCCGTCCACGTGCCGGAGGGCATCGACGGCAAGGAGGTCCAGCTGCGGATGCTCCGCGAGCACGGGATCGAGATCGGCGGCGGCCTGCCCGGCGCCCCGGCGATGTGGCGGATCGGCCTGATGGGAACCAACGCCTCGGTCGAGACGGCCGACCGGGTCCTCGAGGCGCTCGACGCGGTACTCGCCGACGCCCCGGTCGCCGCCGGCTAGACGAGGTCCAGCCAGCCAGAGATGAGGCGCCGGCCCTGGCCGGTCACCTCACCGTGGCGTTCGGCGGCTTCTTCCAGGAAGGCTTCTCCGCCCTCCTCGCCCAGGGTCGAGGCCAGGGCCGCCGAATACTCGGGGATTCCGGCCCAGGTCTGGGCCATCTCCGGGGTTACCTCCATGTGGAACTGGATCCCGTAGGCGCGGTCGCCGACCCGAAAGGCCTGGTGGGGAGCCGCCGGCGAGCTGGCCAGCAGCACGGCGCCGTCCGGCAGGTCGAAGGTGTCGCCGTGCCACTGGAGGGTGACGAGCGGGTCATCGAGCGGGCCGAGCACCGGGTCCGCGAGGCCTTCGGGGGTGCGCTCCACCGGCAGCAGTCCGACCTCCGGCTCGGCCAGCGGATAGACCGCAGCCCCGAGCGCGCTGGCCAGCATCTGGACGCCCAGGCAGGCACCGAAGTACGCCTTCCCGCCCTCGACCGCCTCGGCCACCCAGCGCTTCTCCTCCACCAGCCACGGATGCTCGGCCTCGTCGTTGACGCTCATCGGGCCGCCCATGGCGACGATTCCGTCGTAGTCGCGCCAGTCGGGAAGCGGCTCGCCGACGTCGATTTCGACCACCGTTCGCTCGACGCCACGCCGGTCGAGCTCGAGATCGAAGGCTCCGGGTGTCTCGCAGAACAGGTGCTGGATTACGACGAGCCGCATGCGGCCGGCTAGTCGTCCTCGTCCAGCCCGGGGATCCACTTGGTGCCGGCCAGCGGCACCCGGGCCATGGCCGCCGCCTCGATGGTGAGAGAGACGAGGTCCTCGGGCTCGAGGTTGCGCACGTCCGACTTGCCGCAGGCCCGGGCAAGGGTCTGGATCTCAAGGACCATCGCGCGCAGGTAATTGGCGAGCCTGCGGCCTCCGAGCTCGGGGTCGAAGCGCGCGGCGAGAGCCTCGTCCTGGGTCGAGATTCCAGCGGGGTCCTGGCCGGCCTGCCAGTCGTCGTAGAAGCCCGCGGCGGTGCCGATCTTCGCGTACTCGGCTTCGAGCGCCGGGTCGTTGTCGCCGATGGCGATCATCGCGGCCACGCCGACCGAGACCGCGTCGGCACCCAGGGCTAGCGCCTTGGCGGCGTCGGCGCCGCTGCGTATGCCGCCGGAGACCACGAGCTGGACCTTGCGGTGCAGGCCCAGGTCCTTCAGCGACTCGACGGCCTCGGGGATCGCGGCCAGGAGCGGGATACCGACGTGCTCGATGAAGACGTCCTGGGTGGCGGCGGTGCCGCCCTCCATCCCGTCGAGGACGATCACGTCGGCGCCGGCCTTGGCCGCCAGGGCGACGTCGAAATAGGGGCGCGAGGCAGCCATCTTCACGTAGATCGGCACGCGCCAGTCGGTGATCTCACGCAGCTCCCCGATCTTGATCTCGAGGTCGTCGGGGCCGGTCCAGTCCGGGTGGCGGCAGGCGCTGCGCTGGTCAACCCCCTTGGGCAGGTCGCGCATCTCGGCCACGCGGTCGGAGATCTTCTGGCCGAGGAGCATCCCGCCGCCTCCCGGCTTTGCTCCCTGGCCGACTACAACCTCGATCGCATCGGCCCGGCGCAGGTCGTCGGGATTCATGCCGTAACGCGAGGGAAGCAGCTGGTAGACGAGCTTGTCGGAGTGGCCGCGCTCCTCGGGGGTCATGCCGCCGTCCCCGGTGGTGGTGCTGGTGCCCATCGCGCTGGCGCCGCGACCGAGCGCCTCCTTGGCAGGCGCCGAGAGGGCACCGAAGCTCATCCCGGCGATGGTGATCGGGATTTCGAGCTCGATCGGCTCACGGGCAAAGCGGTCGCCCAGGGTCACCGAGGTGTCGCAGCGCTCGCGGTAGCCCTCCAGCGGGTAACGCGAGACGCTCGCCCCAAGGAGCAGCAGGTCGTCGAAATGGGGAACCTTGCGCTTGGCGCCAAACCCCCGAATGTCGTAGATGCCCTCGCGGGCCTTGCGCTGGATTTCGGCGATTGCGTTGCGGTCGAACAGGGCCGACTCGCGCAGTCCCGGCGACCATCCTCCGGCGGCGCCGTTGCCGCTGCCGTTGGCGCCCATCAGTAATCGCCCGCGTTGTCGATGTCGAAGTTGTAGAGCCGTCGCGCCGTGCCGTACCGACGGAATTCGCCTGGATCGGCATCGACCCCGGATTCCTCGAGCAGCCCGGAGAGCTCACCGGCGTGAAACTCGCCTATCTCCTTCTCGATGCAGTCGGCACCGAGGCTGGCGACCGAACCGCGCACGTAGATGTGGGTCTCGTAAATGGAATCACCGAGCGCCTCGCCGGCATCTCCGCAGACCACCAGGGCGCCCTTCTGCGCCATGAAGGCACTCAGGTTGCCGACATCGCCGCCGACGACGATGTTGACGCCCTTCATCGAGATTCCGCAGCGCGTGGAGGCGTTGCCCCGAATCACGACGAGGCCCCCGTGGCCGGTGGCGCCGGCCGACTGGCTGGCGTCGCCGTCCACGACGACCGAGCCGGACATGATGTTCTCGGCCAGCCCGACCCCGGCGTTGCCGTGGATGCGGACCGTCGCCTCCTTGTTCATGCCGGCGCAGTAGTAGCCGACGTGGCCATCGATATCGACGTCGAGGGGCGCGTCGAGGCCGGCGGCAATCGAGTGGAGCCCGCCCGGGTGCACGACCTGCCAGGCCTGCGGACCCCCCGAGGCGGCGTCGTGCAGGCGCTGGTTCAGTTCCCGGACGCTGGTCTGGGAAAGGTCGACAACCTCGAGTGCGGTCTCGGTGCTCACGCGATTGCGGCCTTGTCCCAGACGTAGATCTGCCCCGGGCTCGGCTCCCAGACCCGGGCCTCCTCGGCCCCCGGCAGGACGGCGATCGCCCGGTACTCGGAAGCCATCGCCACCCAGTCCTCGCTCTCGCTCATCACCGCGGGCTTGCACCCGATCGGGTCGCGTAGCACCGCGAACCCGTCTGCCGTGCCCACGGCAAAGGTGTAGAAGCCGTCCAGGTCCTCGATTGCGGCCTTGAGGGCATCCTCCAGCCCGAGCCCCTCGCTCATCTTCCAGGTCAGGTAGGCCGACGCGACCTCGGAGTCGTTATCGGTCTGGATAGTCAGCCCCTCGCGGCGAAGAACCTCCCGCAGCCGGTTGTGGTTGCTGAGCGAGCCGTTGTGAACCAGGCAGATATCCAGGCCGCTGGAGAACGGGTGCGAATGCTCGGTGGTCACGAAACTCTCGGTCGCCATGCGGGTGTGGCCCAGGCCGTGGCTGGCACTGATCTCCCTGAGGCCGAAGCGCTCGACGAAATCCAGGGGGCTGCCTTTCTCCTTATAGATCTCAATAGACCGGCCGGCGCTCATCAGCCGCAGGTCGGGCCGGTTGGCGATCACCCAGGCAGCGGCCTCGTCTGCCCCGGCCTCGACGGCAATCACCGCGTGCGTGGCACGGACCTCGGGATCGGCGGCTGCACCGAAGCGGGCCGCCAGCGAGTCGGACAGCGCGCCCCAGTCCTCGTCATCGTCGGGCGAGAACAGGGTGAGTTTGGTCCAGCCCTCCGGAACGGGGTTGCGGTAGAAGGCGACGCCGGCGCTGTCGGGCCCCCGGTCGGCCATCTGGATCAGCATGTCGGCCATGTGGTCGCCGAGCTCGGCCTCGAAGTCCGAGGTCTTGCTGAATAGTCCCGCTATCCCGCACATCGCATTCTCCCTTCTTCCGGCGTCCTGTCTGGCAGGCGGGCGATCGCTAGAAGAGCTGAAGGTAGCGGTCGATCTCCCACTGCGTGATCTGCTCGTGGGCCATCGTCCACTCGTTCTGCTTGCGCTCGATGAAGTAGTCCACGTAGTCGCGCCCGTCGTGGGAGCCGAAGGCCTTGCGCAGCACCTCATCGCCCTTGAGCTCGCGCGTGGCGTCGAGCAGGTTCGCGGGCAGCGTCTCGATCCCCATCTTCTCCCGCTCGGCCTCGCTGGTCGTGAACATGTTCTCGCCGGTCGGGTCGCCCGGGTCAAGGCCACGCTCCATCCCGTCCAGGCCGGCCGCGAGGATCGCCGTCGCCGCCAGGTACGGGTTGCAGGAGCCATCTACGGTGCGGTCCTCGATCCGCCCCACGTCGGGAATGCGAAGCATCATCGAGCGGTTGTTGTAGCCGTAGGTGACGTAGGCCGGGGCCCAGGTCGATCCGCTCGTCGGCTCCCCGACCACGAGGCGCTTGTAGCTGTTGACCGTCGGCGCGGTGATCGCGATGTAGGCCGTGGCGTGGTCCTTCAGGCCGCCGACGAAGCCGTAGCCGTCCTCCGAAAGGCCCAGGCCCCTCGGGTCGTCGGCCGGGTCGCGCTCGAATACGTTTTCGTCGCCCTTCCAGAGGCTCATGTGGAAGTGGCATCCGTTGCCGGTCAGGTGGCCGAATGGCTTGGGCATGAAGGTGGCGATCAGGCCGCGCTCCTGGGCCATCGACTCGACCATGTACCGGTAGAAGATCGCCCGGTCGCAGGTGGTCATCGCGTCGGCGTACTGCCAGTTCTGCTCGAACTGGCCGTTAGCGTCCTCGTGGTCGGTGGCGTAGTTGTCCCAGCCCAGCGCCGTGATGTTGTTGGCCACCTCGGTCACGAAGGGCAGGTTGCGCGTCAGGGCGCGCATGTCGTAACAGGGCTGGTCGAGGTCGTCTAGCGGGTCGGCGAGCTCGAGCGTCCCGTCCTCGGCGCGGCGCAGGAGGAAGTACTCGAGCTCGGCCCCGATCCTGAACTCGTAGCCCTGCTCGGCGGCGCTCGCCAGCTGCCGCTGAAGGATGGTCCGGGGGCAGAAGGGCCACTCCTCACCCTCCACCGTGATGTTGCAGGCGAAGCGCGCGACGTTGGGGATCCAGGGCAGCCGGGTGAAGGTCGAGACGTCGGGCATCGCGATCATGTCGGGACTGTCGGGTGTCTGGCCGATGTCCCCGGCGGCAAAGCCGGCAAAACCGGCGCCGTCGGTGAGCAGGTCGTCGAAGTGGTCGGCCGGGATCAGCTTGGCGCTCGGCTTGCCGTGCATGTCCACAAACTGGGCGAAGAGGAAATCGATCCCCTCCTCCGCGATGGCCTTGCGGACGTCGTCTTCGGTGGTTTCGGTTGACATCGGCTCCTCCTTGTCAATTGCCGGCGGCGCCTTCGGGGCCGGCGAGCTGTTGTGCGCACCCAATCACAAGTCGGCGGTTCCTGCCGGAGGAAGGTTCCTCACCGGTCCTCCCCGGCGGCGACCACGAGCTCGACCGGGATATGCGCGCGACGCCTGACCCGGTAGGGCTCCTGGGACCAGATGAAATCCGACACCAGCCGGCTGCGCGGCGGGTCAGCGGCCATCACTATCGCCTCGCAGCCGTGCTGCGACGCCGCGGAGATGATCCGCTTGGCACCCTTTCGCGTTCCGACCACCTCGCCGGAGGCGTCGACATTGCGCTTGCGCAGCCGCTTGACGGCACTGTCGACGATCTCGCGCTGCTCGTCCCACTCCTGCCGGGTGGGGAGCAGCCCCGGGTTGGGAAAGCCAAAGGCGGTGCCCCACACGCGCGCGATGGAGAACACGAAGACCGGGCCGCCCTCCTCGCGGGCGCGCCTGGCCGCCGCCTCGACCGCGGCGTCGGGGATCTCCCGGCCTTCGCTGGCCAGCAGGACCCCGGTTGACGATGGCTTCCCTTCCATCCCGGCCGGCCGGCCCGAGGGGCCCGGCCGCCTCAGCTCACTTCTCGTGGATCCGCTCTTCCATGCCGGCGGTCTGCTCGGTCGGACCGGGCGGCGGCTCACGCCGGTCTTCGACGTGGGTGCGGTAGTAGTGGAGCGGGATGTAGGCCAGCAGCACCAGGAAGCCGAGGAAGAAGTAGATGCGGGTATCCCCGATCCTCGAGTACTGGTAACCGCCGTAGGACCACATCACGAACAGGCAGGCAGCGACGATCAGCGCAACCCACTTGAAGAAGCCGGGCAGGCGGAACGGGCGCTTGGCGTTCGGCTTGAACTGTCGCAGCATGAAATAGGCCACGAGGGAAACGATGATCGCCGAGGTGTAGCCGACGTTGGAGAAGGTGTAGATCTCCACCGCGCCGCCGGCCAGGACGACGATCAGCGAAGCGGCCACGTTGAAGAGCGCCGCCCGCGAGGGAACGCCGTGCTTGTTTACGCGGGAGAAGAAGCGCGGGAAGTGGCCGTCGACCGACATCTGGTGCAGGGAGCGCGCGCAGCCCAGGATCGCGTTGAGCGCGGAAAGTGCCAGCGCGACGATCAGCATCACCGCGATGATCCAGTTGAGCAGCTCACCGCCGGTCCCGAATATCTCGCCGGCGAAATTGACGAAGATCGTGTTCGGGTCCACGAGGTCCGGGTTGGAGAGCGCCTCGGCTCCCAGGACGGCGATGAAACCGACGGGGATCAGCGTGTAGATGAACAGGCCGTAGCCGCCCTCGAGGTTCATGGCGATCTTGGCGTCTCGTTCGGGGTCGTGGCACTCGCCGATGTAACAGGCCGCCGCCTCCATGGCCAGGACGTTCCAGGTGAGCAGGAAGCCGTAGGCCAGGCAGATGGTGAGCCAGCCCTCGCCGTCGAGGGGCGAGAAGAAGCTGGAGCCGTCCAGGTGCGTGAACCCGGTGACGTTGCCGATGTCGGCGTTTCCGCCGAAGATCCAGGCCACCGCGAGGAAGGTCAGGGGGATCATCGAGAGAAGACCGAGGACCGTCGCGAAGGCGGCGCCGATGCGGATGCCCAGCACGGCCGGGATCGCGAAGAGCAGGATCCCGACGATCGCGATGCCCAGCGTCCACCAGGAGATGAAGGTGTTGATCGGCGTGAAGCCGGCCTCGGTGTTGAGGTTGAGGCGGTCGGCGATGTAGAACGAGGCGAGGATCATGTTCAGCGGCGCCACGGGGAACCAGCCGAGCCAGTAGGCCCAGGCGGTACCGCCGTTGAGGTGCTTGGAGAGGCGCGGGGTCTTCTCGCGGAAGGCGGGGTAGACGAAGGAGGGCAGGCCGCCGGTGCGCTCGGGCATCATCGCCGCCATCTCCGCCAGCATCAGGCAGAGCAGGAAGCCCATGAAGGTGATGACGATGATCAGCGGGATCGAGGCGGCCCCCAGCGTGGTCACCATCACCGGAGCGATGCCGGTGACGAGAATCACGCCGGCCAGGCCGATGACGAAGGCTCCCCACCAGTTGGTCTCCTTCTTCAGGCCACCGTGGTCGTAATCGACCTCGTGGCCGGAGCCGGTATCAGGGGCATTGGATCCTTCGACTGTCGACATCTCTCTCCCGGAGTCCTGGCCCGGACCGCCTGTGGCGAAAACCGGACCGGTGTACGTGGCAGGTGATACAAACGCGCCAACTTCCCGATGTCAAGAGCGCTTGACCTATTTGAACCTATTTGTCTAGTATCGGCGTAGACCCCTTCGGTAGATGTCTTTCCTCCTCAACTGTCCCATCTGCGGTAGCCGCGAAGTCACCGACTTCGGCTACGGCGGCGAGGTCGTGGTTCGCCCCGAGGCGCGACCCGGCGAGCGGGAGCTGAACGCCTACAACTACTTCCGGGCCAACACCGACGGGGTGCAGCGCGAGTGGTGGTGGCACCGAGCCGGCTGCCGGACCTGGTTCCAGGCCGAGCGCAACACCTCCACCAACGAGGTGCTCTGGACAGCGGTGCCCGAGATAACCGACGAGACCCAGGCCCCCGAGTCGCCGGTGCAGCAGGCCCGGCAGGCCGGCGGCGAAGACCTCCGCTGATGAGCCGCCTCGACCCCCAGCCCGCTGAGCGCCTGGACCGGTCGAAGACGGTCACCTTCACCTTCGACGGCAAGCCGGTGAGCGCCTTCGAGGGCGACACCGTGGCCTCCGCCCTCTTCGCCAAGGGCCAGCGCACCTTCTCGCGCTCCTTCAAGTACCACCGGCACCGCGGCATCTTCAGCGCCTCGGGCTGGTCGGCCAACACCCTGGTCCAGGAGGGCAACTGGCCCGGCATCCGCGCGACCACCGAGCGGGCTCGCGACGGGATGGAGGTCATCCACCAGAACGCCTGGCCGTCGCTGAACTTCGACGTCATGCGCGCCGCCGACTTCTACGGCGGCCCGTTCATGCCGGCCGGCTTCTATTACAAGACCTTCATCCGCCCGCGC
>CAIKSH010000304.1 GCA_903830015.1 uncultured Solirubrobacterales bacterium
GGTCCGCACTCCCCAGAAGGGAACCGTCTCGTCGCTGCGGCCGGGCGTGAAGACCGGCGTGCGCACGCTCGCGCCGAGCGTGCGGGCCAGGGCCTCGCCCGAGTACTGGCTCACCTGGTGGTCGCCGACCACGATCTCGAGCAGGGCCGTGTGCTTCGGGGTACCGGCCGGCGGGTCGCCGGTGGCGTGGAGCGCCCAGCCGTTGGCCTCGCCGCGATCCCAGAGCGTCTGGATGATCCCGAGGATCATCGACCGCTCCAGGCGCCCGGAGTAGGCGGGCTTGAAGATCAGTTCGTAGTCGTCGAAGTCGATGCTGCGCGGCAGGAGCATCGAGTAGTTCATCCCGGGCACCCCGTAGACCGAGCGCGTGAAGTCGGGAGCCAGCGCGGTGATCGCCGGGCCGAGGATCCCGCCCTGGCTGTTGCCGTTGAAGGCGAGCTTCTTCGTGTCCAGCAGCGGCTGGCCGCCGGCACCCTTGAAGGCGGCATCGGCGGTGAAGCCGGCCGGGTGGATCATCGCCCGGCCCATCATCAGCTGGTTGAGGAAGCCCTGCTGGAGCCGGTCGGGGAACGAGGCGAAGAGCGACATGTCGCCGAGCAGCCTGATCGCGTTGGGGACATCCTCGTCGGACATCCCGATCTCCCGCGTCGCGCAGAAGGCGATGTTGTGCAGGCGGGCGAAGGTCTGGTTGCCCGAGCCGAAGCTCTCGGCCGGGTTGCCGAGCAGGCCGTGGCCGTAGATCACCGGCCGCGCCGGGGACTGCTCGGCGGCCCTGGGGATGGCGCAGTAGAAGGGGAAGCTCATCGACCCGTTGCGCCGGGGGATCGAGGCGAAGCGGCCGGCCGGCTGGCGCTCGAACCGGAAGGTCCCGCCGGGAGCGCAGTTGGCGCTGGTGAGGTAACAGGGGACGGTGAGCGTCCCCTCCACCCGGCGCATCAGGTTCGGGTTCTCGGCCTCGGTGTAGTCGGTGACCTTGTCCACCCTGAAGGCCGGAGAGCGGCCGGCGACCTTGAGGTCGGCGAGGTCCCGGTCGCCGAGGCCGGCGAAGCTCTGGTTGCGCATGGCCAGTGCCCGCTCGGTCAGCCCCCGCTCGCTCGAGACGGTGAAGTCCCACGTGAGGTAGATCGAGGAGCGCTTCACCCCGGCCCGGGCGGCCACGGCGAAGGCACCACGCAGCTCGCGCCCGCGCGCGGCCAGCGCACCGGTGGCCCTGCCGTCACGGATCCTGGCGAACGCCGGAGAGGAGGGAATGGCCTTCCCGGCCGAGTCCTTCAGGTCGCGCAGCACGACCACGTACCGCCGGCCTTCGGCCAGGTTGCGGGCCGGCCTGACGATCAGCAGGCCATCGCTGCCCGGCTCGCCGTCGGGGTTGGCGTCCAGCTCGGCCCAGATCGGCTGTCGCCGGCCGGTCCGGGCGTCGAGCAGGAGGACCGGCTGGCTGCGGCTCGCGTAGCTGCCGATGTCGGTCACCGGAACCGCGCCGCTGCGGGCGAGGTCCAGGCCCTTCACGTGGGTCATGATCTGCGGGCCGGGGCTGAAGCCGTCGCTGCGGTTCAGGTCGGAGGGAAAGGCCGGCCGACCCTTGGTGTTTCGCGGGAACATCGAGGCGCGCAGGTCGAGGCGCAGGCCGGTGGCCGAGCCCTTCTGCCTGGCGGTGAAGTGGTTGTTGGGCCAGGGCAGCAGGCAGGCCCGGGGGTCTATGGGGTCACATCCGCTGGCCGCCGTGGCGGCGCCCGGCGCGACGGCGAGGCCCATCAGGACCAGGGCCAGCGCGAGCAGCTTCACTTTCCGCATCTCCCCTCCCTTCTTCCGGGACGACCCCGGAACCGGCGCGAAGCTACCAGACCGGTTGGGCACCCGCGCCAACCGCGGCTGGGAACCGGCCTGTCTGGGATCATTCCCGGCCATGGGCACGGCCAGCGATCAGCCCCTGCCGGGGGCGGCCCCGGCCGACACGCCCCCCTCGAAGGAGGACGCTGCCCCGAAGGAGAGGGTGCGGATCGAGATCCAGGCGCTGCGCTGCCTGGCGGTGGTGGCCGTGGTCCTCTTCCACTACTGGCCCGAGCTGGTCCCCGGCGGCTACGTCGGCGTGGATGTCTTCTTCGCCATCTCGGGCTTCCTGATCACCGGGCACCTGGTCCGCGAGGCCAACCGCCGGGGATCGATCTCTCTGGCCAGCTTCTGGGCCCGTCGCGCCCGCCGGATCCTGCCGGCAGCCCTCCTGGTCCTGATGTTCGTCGCGGTCGCGACCTTCCTCGTCGCCCCGGAGGGCGTCTGGTCGCAGTTCTACTCCGAGATCACGGCCAGCACGCTCTACGTGGAGAACTGGTACCTCGCCCAGCAGGCGGTCGACTACCTCGGCGCGGACGCGCCCCCGTCGCCGGTGCAGCACTACTGGACGCTCTCGGTCGAGGAGCAGTTCTACCTCGTGTGGCCGGTGATCATCCTCATCATCACCGCCGTCCTGAGCCGCGCCGCCGCCGGGACGCGCCGCCGGACCGGCTTCGCCGTGCTGGCCGTGATCGCCGCGGCAAGCCTCGCCTTCGGGATCTCCTACACCGCGACCAATCCGCCGGCGGCCTTCTTCATCACGCCGACGCGGATCTGGGAGTTTGCCGCCGGCGGCCTGCTGGCCTACGCGACGACCGGCCTGCGGCCGGTGGTCCGCGACCCGTACCGGGCCATGGTCTCGTGGCTGGGGCTGCTGGCGATCTTCATCGCCGTCTTTGCCTACACCGAGGAGACCCCCTTCCCGGGGGTGGCGGCCATGCTTCCCGTCTTCGGCGCGGTCGCCGTTATCTGGGCCGGGGCGCCGAAGGTGCGCTGGGCGCCCACTCGCGCGATGGGCACGGCGCCCATCCAGTGGGTCGGCGACGTCTCCTACTCGATCTACCTCTGGCACTGGCCGCTCCTCATCCTCACGCCGTTCCTGCTGGACGAAAAGCTCGGGAACGTGACCAAGATCGCCCTGGTCGCCCTCACCGTCGCACTCGCCGCGGTAACCAAGAAGTACGTGGAGGACCCGATCCGCTCCGGCCCGGTCCTGACCCTCAGGCGCCCGCGCGCCACCTTCCTCTGGGCGCTGGCCGGGATGGCCTCGGTTCTCCTGGTGGTCACGGCCAGCCGGCAGGTGCTCAACACGCGCAACAGCGACCTCAAGGCCAAGGCGACCGAGATCCTCTCCAGCGACAACCCCTGCCTGGGGGCCGGCGCCCGGGACCCCAAGGCCAACTGCACCCCGGCCGACCTCGAGAAGCTCCGCTACGCCTCGGTGCCGACCCCGGCCACCGCCGCCGACGTCCTGCACTCCGGCGTATGCAAGGGCGGAGTGATCGCCCAGGGCGCGCTGCGGATATGCGAGCTCGGCGTTCCCGCCAGCGAGGCCCGCGGGACGATCGTCATGATCGGCGACAGCCACGCGATGCACTGGCGGCCGGCGCTCTCGCGGGTGGCCCGGGCCAACAAGTGGCGCGCCGTGGTCCTGGCCGAGGGCGGCTGCCCGTTCACCGTGTACCTGCGCGGGGAGACGGCGGCCGACCGCCGCTCCTGCTCGGCATTCAAGGAGGCGTCGCTGAAGTGGCTGAGGGACAACCCTGAGGTCGACACCCTTCTCCTCGCCGAGCTCGCGGCGACCTACGGCAGCCTCTCCCGCGCCGAACGCGACCGCGAGGTCGAGCGCGAGGCGCGTGGATTTGCCGAGCAGTGGGCCAAGCTCCCCCCGACGATCAAGCAGGTCGGCGTCATCCAGGACAATCCGCCGGGCGTGCCAGATGAGACGCTCGCCTGCGTGGAGGCGACCCTGGCCGCCAAGCGACCGACCGACACCGCCTGCACCCGGCCACGCAAGGAGGCCGTCCTGATCGACCCGGCGGTCATCGCGGCCCGCCGGCTGAACGGAAAGCCGGGCCAGCCCCGCTACTCGATCATCGACGTCACCGACCGCTTCTGCGACGAGAAGAAGTGCTACGCCGTGGTCGGCGGGGTGCTGATCCTCAAGGACCGCAGCCACATGACGGCCACCTGGAGCGCGTCGCTCGCCCCGAGCCTCGCCCGCGAGCTCCAGCGAACCGGCCTCGACCAGCCCTGAGCGGGCGGCTAGCCCACCAGGCGAACCACCGGGCCGGTGCCCGACCCTGACACGAGGGCCAGGATCCTTGCCACGTAGGCCTGGGTCTCGGGGATCGGCGGGACGCAGCCGCAGGCCGCCACCCGGCCGGCACCGGCGTTGTAGGCGGCCAGGGCGAGCGGCACCGAGCCGAAGCGCCTCAGGAGATCGTGCATGTAGTGGGCCTGGGCGTCGATCGAGGCCTCCGGGTCGAACGGGTCACGCAGCCCGTAGCCGCGCGCCGTCTCCGGCATGAACTGGGCGATGCCCAGCGCCCCGGCCGGTGAGCGCTCGCGGGGGTTGAAGTCCGACTCGGCCTTGAGCTGGGCGGCGAGCACCGCGGCCCCCACCGACCAGCGGCTGGCGGCGCGCCGGATCGCCGTGGCGTAGCGGGCGGGCACGAAGGCCGGCAGCGCTCCTTCGACCGGGGCGAATCCGACCGAGCGGCTGCCGGCGTTACGGACCAGCCCGTAGTGCCAGGGCTCCCAGCCGTACCTCTGGACGAAGCCGTACCGGCGTGCGTTTCGGGCCAGCCACCCGTAGGCCGACGGCGGCCCGAGGTCGAGCTCGGTGCCCAGCCGGTGCAGGGAGCGGCCCGGCGGCGCCACCCACCGGGGATCGGGGTGGGCGGCGAAGAGCCGCGCCTGCTCGGCATTGGAGCGCCAGGCGCTGGCGATCACCAGCGACAGCCCGTCGCGCCGGGCCGCCGCGCTCATCAGGTCGAAGGCGATCGCGGTGTCGGGACGCATCGGCTTGCCCTGCCGCACGGCAAACGGCCCGCGGTACTCACCGTCGCCCGTCGGCGCCCCGACGGCCAGCCCGAGCTGCGCCTCGGCGCTCACCCGGCTGGCCACCGCGCCCCCGCCGGGAACGCGAATCGGGTCGGTGACCGTCACGCGGACCCGGTCGGCGAGCGCGCCGCCGGAAATCGCCACGGCGGCCCTCGAGGCCCCGTTGCGCCGGGCGGTCTCCCGGGCCAGCCCGCGGGCCCGGGCCAGGGGATCTCCCGGGGCCGGCCGCATCCGCTGCTCGTAGAGCGCCCGCGCCCCGGCGAGCGCGGCGAGGTCGGCGGCCTGCTGTAGGCCGGCCCGTGCGCCCAGGCCCTTCGCGACCATACCGAGGCCGAGGGCCCCGGTGACCAGGCCGAGCAGGGCGGCCACCATCAGCAGGCTCGCCTGGCCGGGCGAGGAGCCGCTCACGGCTCAGGCCCGGCGTCGGCGCCCTCTCGTGCCTCGAAGAGGTCGGCCAGCGGCGCCGGCCCCGGGGGGCGAAGGCGCACCGCCACCCGGCGCCCGGAGACGGTCACCACGGCCCGCCGGCGCGA
>CAIKSH010000305.1 GCA_903830015.1 uncultured Solirubrobacterales bacterium
AAGGTCTACCGCTCAAAGGTTTACGAGCTGCCCGAGGCTTCGCGGACGGCGAAGGGCCGCTCGCTCAACAACGTGCTGCCGCTGCGCGAGGGCGAGCGGATCCAGTCGGTCCTCTCCACTCGCGATTTCGGGGAGACCGAGTACCTCGTCTTCGCTACCCGCGGCGGCGTGGTCAAGAAGACCGAGCTCGGCGCCTACAACACCCCGATCAAGGCCGACGGGATCATCGCCATCAAGATCCGCGACGACGACGAGCTGATCGCCGTCCGCGGGATCGACCCCGAGGACGAGGTGATCATGGTCTCCCGCGCCGGCCTGGCCGTCCGCTTCGCCGAGGCCGACGCCCGCTCGATGGGCCGCTCGACCACCGGGGTGCGCGGTATGGACGTCGGCGCCAAGGGCGAGGTCATCTCGATGGACGTGGCCCGCGACGACATGGACCTGCTCGTGGTCACCGAAGGCGGGTTCGGCAAGCGCACGCTGATCCGCGAGTACCGCAAGACCAAGCGCGGCGCCAAGGGAGTCAAGACGATCGCCCTGACCGAGAAGAAGGGCGGCCTGGCCGGCGCCCTGGTCGTGCGCGAGCACAACGAGCTGGTCTTCATGTCCCGCGAGGGCATGGTGCAGCGGACCGCCGCCGACGGCATCAACCGCTACGGCCGGGCCGCCCAGGGCGTGAAGGTGATGAACGTCAAGGACGACGACGTCGTGAGCGCCATTGCCCTCGTCGTCGACGCCGAGGACGCCCCGGAGGTCGACGAGGCGGCCCAGCCCGAGCTCACCGACGATCCGGGCGACGGGGCGACGGACGCCTCAAAGAACGGCAAGGAGCCGGCCGCCGGCCAGCAGGCCGCGAAGAAGAAGGCGCCGGCCAGCAAGAAGGCTTCGGCCAAGAAGCCATCGGCCGCCAAGAAGCCGGCGCCGAAGAAGAAGTCCTGAAACGGAAAGGGCGCCGGAGCCGCTGCTCCGACGCCCCCTACGTCAACTGGAATTGAACCGCCCAACCTCGTTCACCTGCCGTGGCAGGTGGCCGGAGGGACCACTCCCGGCCGGCTGGGCGACGGTGTCCCGGATTGGATTCCGCTTAGCGGTTCCAGCCAACCGCAACTAGCGGCCGGTCACCTCCAGGGTCCCGCAAGAACTAGATGAATCGATTTGGACCACCCCCTTTCTCTGGTAGCGGGGAAGCTAGCAGCGGGATGGGACCTCTGCCAGCGCGGCGGTGCCGGGATCGCTTCAGGCGGCTTCGGCCGGCAGCCACTGGCGCCAGGCCGGGGGAATCCGCTGGGCGGCCACGGTGATGAAGACGTGGGGCCCGGGCGTCTTGGGCTTGCGCTGCGGGTGCATCTGGGCCTGGGCGGGGAGCAGGTTGCCCTTGCGCCGGTTGCACGGCGCGCACGAGGCGACGATGTTCTCCCAGGTCGATGCGCCGCCCTTGGAGCGGGGTATCACGTGGTCTACGGTGAGGTTCGAGCGGTTGCCGCAGTACTGGCAGGCCCAGCCGTCCCGCGCGAAGACCGCCCGCCGGGTGATCTTGCGCCGGCTGGTGTCCCTCGGCACGTGGACGTAGGTCAGCAGGCGGACGACCACCGGGCGGGCCAGGCTCGTGCGCTCGGAGCGCAGCAGCGAGTCGCCCTCTTCGACCATCTCGGCGCGCTCCTTGAGCAGCAGGACCGCCGCCCGCCGCACCGAGCAGACGTTGATCGGCTCGTAGGTCGCGTTGAGGACCAGCACCTTTCCGCCCTCACGTCCACGCGGCCGGTGCCCGGAGGCCGGCGTGGACCCGACTGGCGCTGGTGGCGTGATCGTCCCCATGGCGTCTCGTTGACCTGCGGCAGTCTACCCGCCGCGCCCTCCTAAGCCGCCGGGAAGGAGCCGAGGATCCGCAGCTGGCGGCAGTGGCCGGCCAGCGCCTCGATCGCCTCCGCGGTGGCGCCCGGCGTGTCGGCCGAACCGGCTACGTCGATCAGGAACAGGTAGTGCCCCAGCTCAAGCCTCGAGGGGCGCGACTCGATACGGGTCAGGTTCACATCGCGCTCGGAGAACTCCGACAGGCAGGCCACCAGCCAGCCCGGTGAGTCGTCACCCGGGCCCGAGAAGACGATCGCCGTCTTGTAGGCC
Organism: uncultured Solirubrobacterales bacterium; assembly: GCA_903830015.1. Classification (GTDB taxonomy): domain Bacteria; phylum Actinomycetota; class Thermoleophilia; order Solirubrobacterales; family Solirubrobacteraceae; genus F1-60-MAGs163. The sequence goes on from CAIKSH010000305.1 coordinate 2,122, forward strand.
TCGCCGGAGCCCACCTCGCCGTCGCGACCCAGCCAGACGAAGCGGGTCGTGTTGCCGGCGGAGTCGCCGGCGTCCTCGACGAGGACGTGAGCGCCGTAGCGCTCGGCGCCGAGCGGCCCGGCCAGGGCGGCCAGGGGCTCGGGGGACTCGCAGACGATCCGTACCGCCTCGGCGGTCGAGGCGGTGGGGTGCAGCTCGGCATGGGGGACGATCTCGCGAAGCGTGGCCGCGCACTGCGCGAGCGCCTGCGGGTGGGAGTAGACGGCGGTGATCGCCCCGGGGTCGACCGGCTCGCGCGCAACGAGCGACTGGCGTACCTCGAG
>CAIKSH010000306.1 GCA_903830015.1 uncultured Solirubrobacterales bacterium
CCGATCGCCTCGGTGAGGTCCTCGTTGAGCCTGAGCGCGCGGGCGACCGTCCGGGCGATCTGGGTGACCTCGATCGTGTGGGTAAGGCGCGTGCGGTAGTGGTCTCCCTCGGGGGATACGAAGACCTGGGTCTTGTGCTTGAGGCGGCGGAAGGCCTTGGAGTGGACGATCCTGTCCCGGTCACGCTGCAGGGGCGAGCGGACAGTGCAGTCCGCTTCGGGAACCTGCCTCCTGGCCGGCCACGAGCGGGCGGCCAGCGGGCTGAGACGCTCCTCCTCCAGCGCCGCCATCCGCTCGGCGTAGCCGGCGGCCACCGGCCCGGGATTCTGGTGTGGATCCACGCCTTCCAGTCTCGCAGCGCCGGCAGACCGCGCAAGCCCTGCTCAGGCGGCAGGACGAAGGCGCACGTGGGCGTGATGCTCGGCGGTCTCCTGCACGGCCCGCGTCGCCGCGACCAGGGCCGCCGGCTCCGGCTCCGGGAGCTCGGCCAGCGGCGTGCCCAGCGCCACGACGAGGAAGCGGTGCGACTCCTCGTCGAGCGGGAAGGAGCCGGCTTCGCAGGCCGAACAGACCACGCCGCCGGCAGCGGGGGCAAAGCCGACGATGTCCTCGGTCGCCCCGCACCGCGCGCACTGCGAGAGCTGCGGGGCGAGCCCGGCGGCCAGGAGGAGCTTCAGCCGGAAGGCCACCTGGATGGCCGGCCCGGCCAGCTTCGGGTCCTCGTCGATGACGGCGAGGAAGGTACAGAGCAGGTTGAAAACCTCCGGGTGGGGCTCGGAGCTGTCGAAGAGCCGGGAGACCGCGTCGCAGCCGAGGGCGGCGGTGGCGATCGCGTCCGCGTCGGCGCGCAGGGAGGCATAGGGGCTGACCGTCTCGGCTCCGGTGACCGTGAGCAGCTCGCTGCGCCCCTCGTGGAGGTCGAGCTTCACCCGGAAGAACGGCTCGAGCCTTCCGCCGAACCGGCTGCGGGCCCGGCGTGATCCCTTGGCGATCGCCGAAAGGCGGCCGCGGTCGACCGTGTAGAGGTGCAGGATGCGGTCGGCCTCCCCGTAACGGATGGAGCGCAGGACGACCGCCTCGGTCTTCACCGGCCCGGCCATCAGGCGGGCGCTACGGTTGTGGTGGCCATGGAAGAGATCAAGATGTATTCGACCGAGCCCTGCCCGTTCTGCAGCCAGGCCAAGGCGCTGCTGCAGCGTCGGGGGCTTGAGTTCGAGGAGATAAATCTCTCAAAGGATCCGGAGGGACGGGCCGAGCTGGCGGCCCGGACGGGAATGATGACCTTCCCCCAGGTCTTCGTCGGGGACGAGCTGATCGGCGGCTTTACCGAGCTCCAGGAGGCCGACGCCAGCGGCCGCCTCGCCGAGCTCACCTCCTGACCGTTCGACGCGGCCGCGGCTGGCAGGACTCGCAGGCGTAGGTGCCGCGCCCGCCGACCGTGAACTTGCGGATCTCGCGGCCGCAGCGCAGGCAGGGCTCACCGCCGCGGCGGTGGACCTGGAACTGGTCCTGGAAGGAGCCGTAGAGGCCGTCGGGATGGCGGAAGTCGTCGATGGTCGCGCCGCCGGCCTTGAGGCCGGCCTCCAGCGCCTCCCGGATCGCGCCGGAAAGCGAGTCGTACTGACCGGGCCGCAGGGCTCCCGCCGGGCGCAGCGGATGCACCCCGGCCCGGAAGAGCGCTTCGTCGGCGTAGATATTTCCGATTCCCGCCACGTTTCGCTGGTCGAGCAGGAAGCTCTTGACCGGCGCGCGGCGCCCGCTCGACAGCTCGCGCAGGAGTGGCCCGTCGAGCTCGTCACCGAGCGGCTCGACGCCTAGCCTCGCGCCGAAGAAGCGCTCGGCTTCCTCCTCCCCGACTAGGAGCTGGGCCGTCCCGAAGCGGCGCACGTCGGCGTACCGCAGCTCATGGCCGTCGTCCAGCCGGATGACGGCGCGCTGGTAGGGCACATCGGGGTTGGCGTCGTAGAGGAAGTTTCCCGTCATCCGCAGGTGGCAGGCCAGGGTGATCTCGCCGGTGAGGGCGAAGCAGAGGTACTTCCCCCGCCGCTCCAGTGCCTCAACGGTCCGGCCGCAAACCACATCGGCCAGCGCGGCCGGAGCCAGCGGCATCGTCCAGCGCGGGTCGAGCACCTCCAGGTGCTCGATCGTGCGCCCCCTGACGACCGGGGCCAGCGACCTGCGGATCGTCTCGACCTCGGGCAGCTCGGGCACCTGCCCAGCTTACGCCGGGCGGTCAGGAGGCGACGGCGCGCGGATGGGCGCTGAAGTACTGGTCCTTGAGCCGCTCGGCGGAAAGGTGGGTGTAGATCTGGGTGGTGGCGATGTCGGCGTGGCCGAGCATCTCCTGGAGCACCCTCAGGTCGCAGCCTCCGGCGAGCAGGTGGGTGGCGAAGCTGTGCCGGAGCGTATGCGGGCTCATCCGCCCTTCCAGCCCGGCCTGCCGGGCGTGGCCCCGGATGATCTTGTAAAGCCCCTGCCGGCTGAGCGCTCCGCCGCGCTGGTTGACGAAGAGCGCCGCCTCGTCGCGCAGGCCGACCATCTCGGGCCTCCCGCTGCGCAGCCAGCCCTGCAGGGCGGCGATCGCGCGCCGGCCAACGGGGACAACCCGCTCCTTGGAACCCTTTCCGCTTGCTCGCAGCAGCCCCTCTTCGAGGTTGAGGTCCGAGACGCGAAGCCCGGTGGCCTCGGAGGCGCGCAGGCCGCAGGCGTACA
>CAIKSH010000307.1 GCA_903830015.1 uncultured Solirubrobacterales bacterium
CCTGGAGCCCGGCACGCTCCACCACGTCTCGTCGGTCGCCGTGGCCGGCTCCTACCGGGGCCGCTTCACCGAGGAGATGTTCGCCGAGGGCCAGGAGCTCCCCACCCCCTACCACCGGACCAAGTACGAGTCCGAGCGGCTGGTGCGCGAGCGGGCGGCGGTCCCGTGGCGGATCTACCGGCCGGCGATCGTGGTCGGCGACTCGCGGACCGGGGAGATGGACAAGGTCGACGGCCCGTACTACTTCTTCGGCGTCATCCGGCGGCTGGGCAACGTGCTTCCCTCCTGGCTGCCGCTCGTCGGGCCCGAGGTGGGCGAGGTGAACATGGTTCCCGTCGACTACGTCGCCGACGCCATGGTCGAGATCGCCCACCGTCCCGGCCTCGACGGCCAGGCCTTCCATCTCGCCGACCCGGAGATGATCGGCGTCACCGAGGCGCTAAACGAGTTCGCCCGGGCCGCCGGCGCGCCGCAGGTGGCCGTCCGGGTCGACCGGCGGCTGGCCGGCGCCCTGCCCGTCGGCCAGGCGCTGAGCTCGCTGACCGCCCTCCCGGGCGCCCACGCCGTCCGTGAGGCGGTACTCGAGGACTTCGGGATTCCCGACCAGGTGATCGAGAACGCCGGCTTCACCTGCAGCTTCGACACTGCCGAGAGCGAGAGCGTCCTGGCCGGCACCGGCATTGCCGTCCCCCCGCTGGCCGACTACGCCCCGGTGCTCTGGGACTACTGGGAGCGCAAGATGGACCCGGACCGCTTCAAGAGCCGCTCCCTGGAGGCCGCGATCAACGGGCGGACCGTGGTGATCACCGGCGCCTCGAGCGGGATCGGCCGCTCCACCGCCCTGAAGGTGGCCGCTTCGGGCGGAATCCCGATCATGGTCGCCCGCAACGCCGAGAAGCTCGAGGAGGTCAAGGAGGAGATCGAGATGCGCGGCGGCACCGCCGCGGTCTACTCGGCCGACCTCTCCGACCTTGACTCGATCGACGGCCTGGTCGAACGGATCCTCGCCGACCACGCCTCGGTCGACATGATCGTCAACAACGCCGGCCGCTCGATCCGCCGCTCGGTGGAGCTGAGCCTCGACCGGTTCCACGACTTCGAGCGCACGATGCAGCTCAACTACTTCGGTGCCATCAAGCTCGTGATGGGCTTCATCCCGCACATGCGCGAGCGCCGGTTTGGCCACATCGTCAACGTCTCCTCGATCGGCGTGCAGGCCGCCCCGCCGCGCTTCAGCGCCTACGTGGCCTCCAAGGCCGCCCTGGACGCCTGGTCGCGCGTCGTGAGCTCAGAGCTGATCGGCTACAACATCACCTTCACGACGGTCCACATGCCGCTCGTACGCACGCCGATGATCGCTCCGACGACTATCTACAAGTCGTTCCCGACGATCTCTCCCGACGAGGCCGCCGACATGATCTGCGACGGGCTGCGCAAGCGCCCGAAGCACATCAACACCACGCTGGGAACCGTCGCCGAGGTGCTCTACGCGCTGGCCCCCAAGGCGCTGGACCAGATCCTGGCCACCGGCTACCGGCTCTTCCCCGACTCCGCCGCCGCCAAGGGGGACGTCGCCGAGGTCGAGGCCTCCGAGCCGACGATCGAGCAGCGGGCGATGGCCAACCTCACCCGCGGCGTTCACTGGTAGCCGGCCGGGCTCAGCCGTAGCCGCCGCCGGTGGCCCCGGCGCCGGTGCGGACCCGCTCGACCACGGCCTGCGCCGAGTCGCTGCCGTTCACCCGCACGCGCGGGAGCAGCAGCTGGTTGTCCCTGGGCGAGGCGATTCCCGGGTCGACCGTGGTGGCGGTGGAGAAGCCGGCCCGCTTGACCGCCTGCTCGGCCGCGTCGTCGTACTTGCCGGCCGGGTAGCAGAAGGTCTCCACGGTGACGCCGAACTGCTTCTCGAGCTCCCTCTTGGAGCCGGCGACCTCGCGGTCAAGGCCGGCGGCGTCGAGGGTCGTAAGGTCGGCGTGGGTGATCGTGTGGGCGCCGATCTCCCAGCCGGCGGCGACGAGCGCCTTGACCTGCCAGGGCGCGATCCCGCCCTTGGGGTCGATGTTGCCGGTCTTGAGGTTGAGCACGCCGGGCCATCCGGCCGCCTGCAGGATGGGGCGCGCCGATACGTAATGGCTCAGGTAGCCGTCGTCGAAGCTGACCACCACCGGCTTGTCGGGCAGCCCGGGGCCGCCGCTCCAGGCCCGGTGGACCTGCTCCATGGTCACTCCCTGGTAGCCGAGCTTCTTGAGCGCGGCGATCGTCGCCTTGAACGTGGAGGCCGGCACCCAGAGCTCGGCCTGCGGCGTGCCCGGAGCCGGGGCCTTGATCACGTGGTACATGAGGATCGGAACCGGCCCCCGGTAGCTGCCGGTGGCCGGGGCCGGCGCCTGGCCGGCCGGCGGATCGGCGGCGGTCTTTGCCTGCTGGGTGGTAGCCGGCGCCGGGGCGGCCGCCTTGCCCGAATCCCCATCGCCGCCACGCCCGACCAGGACGACGATGGCCACCACCGCCAGGCCCCCGGCTATGCCGGCGGCGAAGGCGCGGCC
>CAIKSH010000308.1 GCA_903830015.1 uncultured Solirubrobacterales bacterium
CAGCCGTTGGCGCTCGCGCCGCCGTCGGCACGCAGCTCCGGCAGGCGAACCGGCGAGGCTCCCTCGATCGCCCGGACGGCGTCGACGCCCTGGTAGGCGATCGCCTCCAGCGCCGCCCGGGCAACCTGCGCGCGGCCCGAGCCGCGGGTCAGGCCGACGATCGTCCCGCGTGCCCACGGGTCCCACCACGGCGAGCCCAGGCCGGTCAGGGCCGGGACGAAGTAGACGCCCCCGTTGGAATCGACCGAAGCGGCCAGCGCCTCGCTCTCGGCCGCCGTCTCGATGATCCCCAGGCCGTCACGGAGCCACTGGACGGCCGCCCCGGTGACGAAGATCGGGGCCTCCAGCGCGTAGACCGTCTTGTTTCCAATCCCCCAGGCGATCGTCGAGAGAAGCCCGGGCACCGGCTCGGGACACGACGTACCCGTGTTCACGAGGACAAACGACCCCGTTCCGTAGGTGTTCTTGCCCTCGCCGGGCTCGAGCGCCGCCTGCCCGTAGAGCGCGGCCTGCTGGTCGCCGGCGATACCGGTGAGCGCAGCCCCGCCATGGCCGGGCAGCGCCTCATCGAGCAGCTGGCCGAACCCGCCGATCGACGGGCGAACCTCGGGAAGCGCCTCGACCGGCACCCCGAAGAGCTCGCAGAGCTCCGGGGACCATTCCCCCTCGCGGATGTCGAAGAGCATCGTCCGCGATGCGTTGGACGGGTCGGTCACGTGCTCGCCGGTCAGCTTGAAGGCCAGCCACGAGTCGATCGTGCCCAGCACGGCCCGGCCAGAGCGTGCACGCTCCTCGAGCCCCTCGACGTTGCGCAGCAGCCAGCCGGCCTTGCTCGCCGTGAAGTACGGGTCCAGGACCAGGCCTGTCCGCTCGCGGACCATCGGCTCGAAGCCCTCCGCGCGCAGCTCGTCACACCAGCCGGCGGTGCGGCCGTCCTGCCAGACCAGGGCGCGGTGCAGCGGCTCGCCGGTCTTCGGGTCCCAGGCGACGACGGTCTCCCGCTGGTTGGTTATCCCCACCGCCTGCAGGCCTCCCGGCCCGACCCCGGCGTCGGCCAGCGCCTCGAGGGCCACCGCCCGGGTCACCTCCCAGATCTCCGAGGCGTCGTGCTCGACCAGCCCGGGCTCGGGGAAGTGCTGGGTGAACTCCCGGTAGCCGCGCCCGACCGGTTCGCCGGCAAGGTCGAAGACCAGGCAGGTAGTCCCGGTCGTTCCCTGGTCGATGGCCAGGATCACCGGGCACCCCGCTTGAGCCTGGCCCAGACGACGACGAAGTCGGCCAGCTGGCGGAAACGGTGCCGGAAGCCGGCCAGGCTCCGTCCCGTGGCCCGGTGCTCTAGGTCGACCTCCACCTCGATCACGCGGCGGCCGGCCCGGTAGGCGTCGACGGTCATCCCGATCTCCATGCCGAAGCGGGGCGCGAACGGCACGACGTCGCGGAAGGTGGCGCCATCCATCGCCCGCTGGCCCGAGATCGGCGCCTGGAGGTCCAGGCCGGTGAGGTTCCTGATCGCCCAGTGGGCGAAGCCGACCGCAAATCCGAAGCCGCCCCCGACCCGGCGGGCGAAGACGGCGACGGCGAGGTTTCCCTCTCCCCCGGCCACCGCGTCCACCAGCCGGTCGAGCCGGGCGGCGCTCTCCCCCAGGTCGCCGTCGCAGAGCAGGACGAGGGCCGGATCGAGCTCGAGGACCCGCCGGGCGCCCAGGGTCGCCGCCCCGCCCTTTCCGATGTCCCGCCCGGCGCTGACCACCTCGGCCCCGGCCTCACGCGACCGGGCCGCGGTCGCGTCGGTGGAGCCGTCGTCGGCCACCACCACCATGGCCTGGGGCCAGCGGCTGCGGATCGCGCCGATGGTGGCGCCTATCCGGTCGGCCTCGTTCAGGGCGGTGATCAGCACCGCGGGCGCCTGCGCATCCATGGGCCGGGTATCTTCTCACGGCGTGCCCGGCACCCTCAGCAGCACCCTCACCGCCTCGGGCATCCTGTGCCTTCGCTTCGCCAACGATTCCAAGCGCGGCGCGCTCGACCACGCGATCCTCGACTCGATCGCCGAGGCCGTCTCGGAAGCCGAGGCGGGCTGCATCCTCATCACCGGCACGGGGCGCTGGTTCTCGTCGGGGTACGACATCGGCGACATTCCCGACGACGTCTTCGCCGTCGAGGCGGAGAAGATCGTCGCCCA
>CAIKSH010000309.1 GCA_903830015.1 uncultured Solirubrobacterales bacterium
ATTTCATTAAGCTTGCTCTGGCACCCAGCAGCACAACACCAGGTCGCGGGCGGCTTTGACTTCATCCAGCCGTCCCACCGGGGCATGGTGAGGCGCTTCTTTTAGCAGCGCCGGGTTTGTATGGGCCTCTTCCGCGATCTTGAGGAGTGCATCCGCGAAGGCGTCAAGCGCCTCTTTGCTTTCCGTTTCGGTTGGCTCGATCATGAGCGCTTCGTGCACGATCAAGGGGAAGTAGTTGGTAGGTGGGTGAAAGTTGTAATCCATCAGGCGCTTGGAGATATCCAGGGCGTGAACCTCTGGCGCATCTTTCCATAGGCCTTCAACCACGAACTCGTGCATGCAGGTGCGCGGGTAGGGGAGGTGATAAGCGTCTTTAACGCGCGCCAGCAGGTAGTTGGCGTTCAGCACAGCGTGTTCAGCGATGCTGCGCAGCCCTTCCGCCCCATTCATGGCGATATAAGTATAGGCGCGCACCATCATGCCAAAGTGACCGTAAAAAGATTTAACCCGCCCGATGGACTGCTCAGGCATGCTCAGGCCATACAGCGGAGGAATCTCATCATTGCCTTCTTCGACGATTTGAGCAATCGGGCCGGGCAGGAAATCGATCAGGTGACCGGCTACCCCAACCGGGCCAGACCCGGGGCCGCCGCCGCCGTGCGGGGTTGAGAAGGTCTTGTGCAGGTTAAAGTGCATCACGTCGATGCCCAGGTCGCCGGGTCGCGCAATCCCCAACAGCGCGTTCAGGTTGGCCCCATCGCCATAGATTAAGCCCCCGGCTTCGTGGACCATCTCAACCACTTCCAGGATGTTCTGCTCGAACAGCCCCAGCGTGTTGGGATTGGTCAGCATCAATCCGGCCAGGCGCTCATCGCACAGCGGGCGCAGGGCCGCCAGGTCCACGTTGCCATTGGCGTCGGTCTTCACATTGACCACATCAAACCCGCTCATGGCGGAGGTGGCCGGGTTGGTGCCATGGGCGGAGTCAGGCACAATAATGCGCGTGCGCTGAGTATCGCCCTGGGCGTAGTGGTAGGCCCGGATGATGAGCACGCCCGTCAATTCCCCGTGCGCCCCTGCTGCCGGTTGCAGACTCACGCCCTCAAAGCCGCTGATCTCTTTGAGCATTTCCTGCAGCTGGTACATCAGCAGCAGGCTGCCCTGGGTGGTCTCAGCCGGTTGTAGTGGGTGAACGAAAGCAAAACCTGGCAGGCGGGCCGCCAGTTCGTTCACCTTGGGGTTGTATTTCATGGTGCACGAGCCCAACGGGTACATGCCCGAGTCAATATTGTAGTTCAGCGTCGAAAGGTGGGTGAAGTGACGGATCACGCCCAACTCAGAGAGTTCGGGGAAATTAAGCTGTTCTCGCACAAAGCCTTCTGGCAGCGCCGCGCGCGGCACATCCGGCTTTGGAAAACGCGCCCCCGTTCGTCCCCTGGATGATAATTCGTAAATCGTCGGTTCAGGCATGCGACACCTCATTCAGGATCTCGGTCAGCAGGTCGATATCATCGCGAGTGTTCATCTCGGTCACAGCGATAAGCATGCGGTTCTTCAGTGAAGGGTAATCTTGCTGCAAGTCGTACCCGCCCAGGATGCCCTGATCCAGCAGGCGGGCGTTGATTTCGCTCACCGGTTTGGGGCAGCACACCACGAATTCATGGAAGAAGGGGCGGTCCATGCACACGCTGAAGCCCGGGATAGCACTGATCTTCTCGGCCGCATAATGGGCCTTGTGGTAGCACAGTTCGGCCACATCGCGCATGCCTTGTTTGCCCAGCAGGCTCATGTAAACCGTCGAGGTCAGGGCGATCAGGCCCTGGTTCGTGCAAATATTCGAAGTAGCCTTTTCGCGGCGGATATGCTGCTCGCGCGCCGTCAGGGTCAGCACGTAGGCGCGCCGCCCGGCCTGGTCTACGGTCTCTCCTACCAGCCGCCCTGCCAGCTTGCGCACGAATTCCTTCTTCGTGGCAAATATCCCCAGGTAGGGCCCGCCAAACGACAGCGGAATACCTAGCGATTGACCTTCTCCTATCACGATATCCGCGCCGAACTCACCGGGGGGCTTGAGCAGCCCCAGGCTGAGCGGATTGACCGCCACCGCCACCAGCGCTCCTGCGCCGTGGGCTGCTTTGACCAGTTCATTGAAATCATACAGCCGTCCGAAGAAGTCCGGGTACTGCACCAGCACCAGGCAGGTCTGGAGATTAATCATGGGCTGGAGCGCTTCAGGCCCGGCCAGGGGATCGCTGCCTGGCTCCTGATCGCCTACGATCTGAAAACCATCATACCCTTGCATATAGGTCCGGATCGTTTCCCGGTACTGCGGGTTGACGCCGGGCGATACCACTACCCTGGCGCGCTTGCCCCGGAAGTGATGGTAAGCCATTACCACGGCTTCGGCGGCAGCGGTGGCCCCGTCATAATGCGAGGCATTGGATACTTCCATGCCGGTCAGCGCCGCGATCAGGCTCTGGTATTCAAAAATAGCTTGCAGAGTCCCCTGCGATACTTCCGGCTGGTAAGGGGTATAAGCGGTTAGAAACTCACCCCGGCTGATGATCGCATCGACTGCTGCCGGGATGAAATGGTTGTAAGCCCCTGCCCCCAGGAAGCAGGCCATGTCGCGCGTGGTGGTATTGGCGGCTGACAGCTCTTGCAGTTCCGCCATGACTTCCATTTCCGCCAGCCCGGCAGGCAGCCCCAGTTCTGGGAAGCGATAATCTTCGGGGACATCGGTGAACAGATCTTCGATCCGTTCAACCCCGATGGCCTCTAGCATCTCCTCACGTTCCGCATCGGTATGAGGAACAAACATTAGTGACTCCTCTCCTCGCAATGGCTGGCGTAGCGGCCCGCGTCCAACAGTTGGCCGGTTTCCGCCGGGTCGCTCATTTCGATGCGCACCATCCAGGCCTTCCCATAAGGATCTTTGTTGACGATTTCAGGCGACTGGGCCAGGTCTTCATTCACGGCGATCACTGTGCCAGACACCGGGGCGTTAATATCAGCGGCAGCTTTCACCGACTCAACCGTGGCGATTTGCTGACCTTTTTTAACGGTCTCGCCCGCCCCAACAATGAATTCGATAAAGACCACGTCTGAAAGCTGGTCCTGCGCATAATCGGTGATGCCAATCGTAGCGATATTTCCTTCTACTTTGGTCCACTCATCAGAGGGGGCATAAAACAGGTCCGAGGGAAAGTTGCGCTTTTCCTGCCCCGACCTCGGCGGGCGTCCCGGAGCTAGGGCTTCAGGGTGAAACGGATCACGTCGTAGCGGCGCCCGCGCAGGGCGATACCGGACCTCACGAGCTCGCCCCGCTCGAAGCCGGCCCGCTCGGCCACGCCGTGCGAGGCATCGTTCTCCGGCTCGGCGTATAGGTCCAGCCTCCTCAGGCCCAGGCTCTCGAGCGCCCAGTGCGAGAGGAGAGCGAGCGCCTCGGTGGCCACCCCGCGCCCGCGGGCCCACGGCGCGGTCCAGTAGCCGATCTCGCCGCGCCGGCGGGCACGCGAGACGGCGTGCAGGCCCACCGCGCCCAGCACCGCGCCCTCACCGCCGGCCTCCACGGCAGCCATCGGCAGGGCGGTCGCCGAGCGGCCGGCGTCCACGTACCGCCGGGCGTCCTCGGGCGTGTAGGGCACCGGCACCGCCGTGTAGCGGGCGATCAGGGGGTCGACGCAGGCCCGCACGAGCACCGGCACGTCGTCCTGGCTCCAGGCGCGGAGGGCCAACAGCTCACCACGCAGCGGCGGCTCGGGAAGGGCGATCAGGACGCTGGCGGGAGGCGGTCCGCGGGCCTTGGCTGGAGCCGTCTCCGTCGGGGTCTGGTCACTGGACGGCCAATGCTACCTTCCGCCACCGACCCGATGCGACCGCCGGTGGACACCATCACGGCCCCGTCCTTTCCCGAGGGCCTCGAGTGGCTGAACGTCGCCCCGCTGCGGATCGAAAAGCAGGCCGAACGACCGGTACTGGTCGACTTCTGGGACTTCTGCCGGCCCGAGTCGCTGCTCATGGTGCCCCACGTGAAGCGCTGGCACGAGCTCTACGGCCCCGAGGGGCTCCGGGTGATCTCCGTTCACTCCCCCGGTTACCCGCCGGGGCGCGACGCGGAGAACGTTCGCGCGGCGGTGGAGAGCCTGGCCATCGAGCATCCGGTGGTCCTCGACCCCGACTTCGAGTGCTGGCGGGCCTACGAGAACCCGGGCTGGCCGGCGCGCTACCTCTTCGCCCCCGGGCTTTCCCTGGTCGAGGTCCACCACGGGGACGGGGCAATCCGCGAGACCGAGCTCGCTATCCGCGAGCAGCTTGGCCTCAGCGGGGATCCCGGGCCGCAGTGCCCCCCCGATGACGCCGACGAGCTGCTCGTCGTCCCTACCGCGGCCCGGGAGGGAAACGGGAGCGGCCCATACGCGGCCGGTGAGGCCTGGGCGGTCTGCGACGGGCGCGGCATGCTCCGGGTCAACGGTGAGGAGCTTCCCGTGCCCGGGCCGGGCGCCTACCGCCTGATCGCCCACCCCCACCACGCCGAAGCCGTCCTGGACCTCGAAGCCGGCGACGGGGTCGAGATCCTCGAGACCGTCTTCCTGCCCGGCCCGCCGGCCTGACCCCTAGAACGAGTGGGCGGGGCGCCGCCCGACGTCGCCGACCAGCATCAGCGGCTCGGGATCGGCATCCCCGTCGACCAGCACGCCGCGGCCCGGCCGGTAGGGGCTGCGCACGTCGGTGCTGTTGATCCGGGGCTCGTCGGTCCAGCAGCCGGTATTGAGCAGCGAGCCACCACCGGGCAGCGCCCACTCGGAGCGATCCATCCACGGAAGCGGCCCGGCGCAGTGGGTGTGGCCGAAGATCACCCAGCGCGCATCGACCCCGAGCCTGCTGACGACCCCGGCCATCGCGGTCAGGCCGGCCCGGCGCAGCTCGTCGGAATCGAGCCGGCGGTTGACCGGGCCCAGGCCGGCGAGGTTGATCCCGGCGATCCCCAGCGGGAGCATCGCGGCCAGCGCGCGGCCCCGCAGCGGGGCCCGGCCGTCGCCGGAGAGCAGCGTCCACGCCTTGGCGGTCGCCGCCCCGGTCGTCCAGCGCCCGCCTGCGGCGCGGCCGTTGGCGATCTCCTCCAGCCAGGCGTACATCGGGGCCAGCGCGGCCTCGAAATCCTCCGCCTCGGCCTCGCCGTCGCCCTCCGGCAGCTGCCCCACGACGCGGGCCATGCCGCCGGCGGCGATCCGCTCGAAGGTCGGCACGGTGATCAGCCGGTCCAGGTAGTGGCCGTGGGTCGCCCAGACGTCCTCGCGAACCCGGAACCCCGGGTAGGCGAGCCTGATGTCGTGGCGGTCCTCGCCCAGCCAGCCGGCGAGCTGAGCCCCGATGGCGCTGGCCTGCGGCTGGGCAAAGCTCTCGGTACCGAGCGGGTCGGTACCGGGATCCAGCCGCCGCTGGTCGAGCCACTGGGCCACGAGCGGAAAGTCGTGGTTGCCAGCGGTGAGGACGATCTCCGAGCCCGCCGGCAGCGCGGCGCCGAAGGCTTCCATCACCGGACGGGTGGCCGCCATCGCCTCCCAGGCCGGCCCGTGGCGCATCTCGATGATGTCTCCCAGGAGCACGAGCCGGTCGATGTCGGCCAGCCGCGCGCAGAGCTCGTCGAGGGGCTCGGGGCGCCGCAGGATGTCCACCGGCCGGCGGGAACCGAGGTGGAGGTCGGAGATGACGAGCGTCCTCATGGGCCGGGCGGAGAGTAGCCTGCGCGGCCATGGCCAATGGAGCCCTCGACGGCCTGGTGGTAGCCGACTTCGCCCGCGTCCTGGCGGGGCCGCTCTGCTCCCAGAACCTGGCCGACCTGGGAGCCGACGTGATCAAGGTCGAGAGGACCGGAGCCGGCGACGACACGCGCCAGTGGGGGCCGCCGTTCGTCGAGGAGGGATCGACCTACTTCCTGGGTCTCAACCGGGGCAAGCGCTCGGTGGAGCTGGACCTCAAGGACGAGGCCGACCTCGGGCTCGCCCGGGAGCTCTGCCGAAGGGCCGACGTGGTGCTCGAGTCCTTCCGCCCGGGGACCATGGA
>CAIKSH010000310.1 GCA_903830015.1 uncultured Solirubrobacterales bacterium
GCAGGAGCGCCACGAGGCGGTCGTCGACAAGTGGACGGCGGCCACCGAAGAGGTAGCCGACGCGATGGAGTCCAACTTCGACCGGCTCAACCCCATCTTCATGATGGCCGACAGCGGCGCCCGCGGCTCGTTCAAGCAGATCCGCCAGCTCGCCGGCATGCGCGGCCTGATGGCCAACCCGAAGGGCGAGATCATCGAGCGGCCGATCAAGTCCAACTTCATGGAGGGGCTCTCGGTCCTCGAGTACTTCATCTCGACCCACGGCGCCCGCAAGGGGCTCGCCGACACCGCCCTGCGCACCGCCGACTCGGGCTACCTGACCCGCCGCCTGGTCGACGTCTCCCAGGACGTGATCATCCGCGAAGAGGACTGCAAGACCAAGGAGCACATCACGCTCCCGGTCCTCGACGAGCAGGGCGACCCGAACACCAACCTGATCGGCCGGATCGCCGCCGCCAAGGTCGACACCAAGCGCGGCCGGACGATCGTCGCCAAGGGCGCCGAGATCGACCGCGCCGAGCTCGCGGAGCTGGTCGAGAGCCTCGACCAGCTCGACAGCGACCAGATCCCGGTCCGCTCGGCCCTCAAGTGCGAGTCGGTCACGGGAATCTGTCAGGCCTGTTACGGGCGCTCGCTGGCCACCGGCCAGCTCGCCCAGATCGGCGACGCGGTGGGGATCATCGCCGCCCAGTCGATCGGCGAGCCCGGCACCCAGCTGACCATGCGCACCTTCCACACCGGCGGCGTGGCCGGGGCCGACATCACGCACGGGCTGCCGCGCGTCGTCGAGCTCTTCGAGGCCCGCAAGCCCAAGGGGCTCGCCGAGATGGCCCAGGAGGCCGGCAAGGCCTCGATCGAGGAGACCGAGAAGAACGTCGTGGTCACCATCACCGACGACGCCGGCGAGGAGCACGAGTACAGCTTCCCGCGCCGCACCCGCGTGCTGGTCGAGAACGGCAAGAAGGTCGAGAAGGGCGCGCAGCTCAACGAGGGCTCGCTCTACCCGCACGACATCCTTTCCCTGCGTGGCCGCACCGAGGCCGAGCAGTACTTCGTCGACGAGGTCCAGAAGGTCTACCGCTCCCAGGGCGTGGAGATCAACGACAAGCACATCGAGCTGATCGTGCGCCAGATGATGAAGAAGGTCCGGGTCGACCAGCGCGGCGACACCGGCTACCTGCCCGGCCAGCTCGTCGACCGCCAGGAGTTCCTCGAGCGCAACGCCCAGGTCAAGAAGGACAAGGGCGAGACCGCCCAGTACGAGGAGGTGATCCTCGGGATCACCAAGGCGTCGCTGAACACCGACTCCTTCCTCTCGGCCGCCTCCTTCCAGGAGACGACCAAGGTCCTCACCGACGCGGCCCTCGAGGGCAAGCGCGACAACCTCGCCGGCCTCAAGGAGAACGTGATCATCGGCAAGCTGATCCCGGCCGCCACCGGGCTCAAGCACTACCGGCGGATCGAGATCGAGCCGACCGAGCCGCTGCCGCAGGCCCACGACATCGGCCTGCTGGA
>CAIKSH010000311.1 GCA_903830015.1 uncultured Solirubrobacterales bacterium
CAGACCGGCGCCAGCCAGTCCGGCCTCCTGCTCGGGAGCAACGAGAACATGCCGGCCTTCCGCTGGTACGAGAAGGACACCGGGAAGCTGATGGTCTCCAACAGCATCGGGGACGCCGCTGAGATCGAGCGCCGCCACGCCACCGGCACCGGCCTGCTCGCCGTGGATGGAACCAGCCGCGGCAACCTCGTATCCGGTGACGCGCCCCGCGCCTCGGCGACGATGAGCGTGGTCAAGGACCGCAGCCGCTCGCGCTCGGCCGAGTTTTACGCCTACTTCGCCGACTGGGCCGGCCTGATCCGCACGCTGGTCCTCTGCTTCCACGACATCTTCCTCGAGAAGGTCGCCTACTGGCGCCAGAAGCGCTCGGGCGCCGAGCACGTAAACCGCGGCGGCATCTACCCGGTGCTGCGCTGCACGATCACCGTGATCATGCGCGACCTCAACTCGGCGATCCTGCTCGCCGACATCGTCGAGGGGGTGCCGGTCTCCTACGCCACCTACGTCGGCTACGACGAGGTCGCCCACCATTCGGGCATCCGCGAGCCCGACGCCTTCGCCGCGCTCAAGCGCCTGGACCAGCAGCTCCTGAGGCTCGAGCGGGCCTGCGCCCAGGCCCCGCGCCCCTACAACATCGTCGTTCTCTCCGACCACGGCCAGACCCAGGGACGCCCGTTCCGCCAGCGCTGCGGCCAGACCCTCGAGGAGGTCGTCGAGGAGGCCTGCAGCGGGACGGTCTCGGCACCGCCGGCGGTGGAGGAGTCCTGGGGGGTCCTCGGCGCCTGGCTGGCCGACCTGGGCTCCGACGAAGGGCCGGCCGGCCGCTTCGTCAAGCGGGCGACCAGGGACCGGATGGCCGACGACACCGTCGCCCTGGGACCCAACCGGGAGCTGCTCGAGCAGAAGGCCGACCTGTCTTCGGACGGGGACGAGGAGCGGCCCGAGACGATCGTGCTGGCTTCGGGCTGCCTGGGCCTGGTCTCCTTCCCGCGCGTGCCCGGGCGGATGAGCGCCGAGCAGATCGAGGAGCTTCACCCGGGGCTGCTGGCCACGCTGGCCGGCCACCCGGATATCGGCTGGGTGATGGTCCGGACTGAGGCCGAGGGGGCCGTCGTGCTGGGAGGCGAGGGAAGCCATCGCCTGAGCGACGACCACGTAGAGGGAGTCGACCCGCTCGACGGTTACGGCGAGCACGCCGCCGACCACCTGCGCCGCACCGACGGCTTCGAGCACTGCCCCGACATCCTCGTCAACGGCGCCTACGACCCGCTGACCGGCGAGGTGGCGCCGTTCGAGGAGTTCATGGGCTCTCACGGCGGGCTGGGCGGCACGCAGATGAGCCCGTTCGCGCTGATCCCGAGCCAGTGGAGCGAGCCGGAGGGCCCGATCGTCGGGGCGGCGACCATGCACCACCAGCTCAAGGCGTGGATGGAAGAGAGCGGCCTGGCCACTGCCGGCCGTTAGCCTCGCCGACGTGACCGAAGGGGCCCAGGAGGCCGAGCGAGAGCGCCGGGCCCGCAACCACGCGATCGACGGCCTCCGGGGGGTCGCCGCCCTGAGCGTCTTCGTCTTCCACGCCTGGCTCTACACCCTCCCGGTGGTGAGCGTCGCCGGGGCCGAGCGCTCGCCGGCCAACGACCTGATCCGCGAGCTTCGCCTGGGGCTGGTCCTCTTCTTCGTCCTCTCGGGCTTCCTGCTCTATCGCGCCTGGGCCGGGGCCGGGCTCGGACGCCGGCCGGCGCCGAGCGGGTCGACCTACGCCGTCCACCGGATCGGCCGAATCATCCCCGCCTACTGGCTGGCCATCGTCGGCAGCATCGCGCTGCTCTACCCGATCGCCGGCTCGCCCGGCGTACGGCTGCCGCCGCCCGAGCTGCTCCCGCTCTTCTTCGTCTTCGCCCAGAACTTCAGCCCGCAGACGCTCCTCAAGCTCGACCCGCCCATGTGGACGCTGGCCGTGGAGGCCTGCTTCTACGTGCTGCTGCCGCTCTTCGGCTGGTTGGCCCTGCGCGGCCGGGCCACGGCCCGCGCCCAGCTGGCGGTGCCGGCGGCGCTGCTCGCCTTCGGGGTCGTCTTCAACGCGGGCCTCGCCGCCTTCGACCCGGGCGACCTGCGCTGGTCGAAGTCGCTGCCGGCGATGCTCCCCTACTTCGCCGTGGGGATGGGCGCCGCGGTGCTGGTAGCCGGCCGGCGCCCGTCCGGCCACCAGGCGCGGGCGCTGGTCGCCGGCGCCCTCGCGCTGATCGCCGTCAACGTGGCCCTCCAGGTCGCCGCCGGCCACGGCGCCGAAATCGTCGGCCTGCTCCGCGTGGTCCGCGACCTCCCGGCCGCGGCCGGCTTCGCCATGCTGATCTGCCTGGCCGCCACGCGGCCGCCGCGCGCTCTGGCCTGGCGCCCGCTGGCGTGGTGCGGGCTGGTCTCCTACGGCCTCTACCTCTGGCACGTCCCGGTGCTGCTGGTGCTTCGCGCCGCGGGGCTGCTGCCGCTGAGCGTGGCGGGGGCGACGCTGGTTGCCCTGCCGGTCTCGCTCCTGGCCGGCTGGCTGAGCTTCCGCTTCGTCGAGGCGCCGGCGATTGCCTGGAGCCGCCGTACGCGGCTCTGGGGGGCCAACCTCAGAGGCAGCGCCGGGCGAAGCGCCTGAAGAGCTCGGTGCCGTAAGCGTTCCAGGGCGCCAGCCACGCCGGCATGCCGGCGGCGATCTGCTCCTTGCCGGCCAGCCGGGCCGGGTTGCCCTCGTCCTGGGCGTCGGGCTCGAGCCAGTCCTCGAGGATCGCCGCGGTCACCTCCGGGTGGGGCTGGAGCGCCCAGGCCTCGCCGAGCCGGAAGGCCTGCGCGCAGGCCTCGTTTTCGGCCAGGACGGTGGCCCCGGGCGGAGCGGTGAAGGCGTAGTCGTGCCAGAGCAATCCGGTCTCGGCGGGAGCGGCGAAGCCCAGGACGGGATCCTCGCGGGCGGCCTCCAGGTGGCGGAACTCGAGCCAGCCCATCTCCTTGTCCTCGAGCCGGTAGACCTCGCCGCCGGCCAGCGCGGCGACCATCTGCGCGCCCAGGCAGACCCCCATCACCGGGCGCCCGGACTCCAGCCAGGCGGTGATGATCCCGTTCTCGCGGTTCAGGTACGGGTAGCGGTCCTCCTCGCCCACGTTCTCGTCGCCGCCGAGCACGAGCAGCCCGTCGTAGCCGCTGACCGGGTCGCGTGCCGGCTCGCGCCCGCCGGCCGGCATCCAGTCCTCCACGGCCACGCCTTCCTGGGCGGCGGCATCGCGGAAGACGCCGCTGTGGCCGGCGTCGGGATGGAGGATGGAGAGGATCTCAGGCAACGGCCGCCGTCCGGGGCTGGTTGCGGGTCCCGAGGAAGCCGATGAAGGCGCCGGCGAGGCAGATCGAGGCGGCGGCAAAGAAGGCCGCCGAGTAGTTCTCGCCGCCGCCGGTCGAGGCGACCAGGCCGGCGAACGGCGCCCCGACCGCCACGCCGATATCGAAGAAGGAGGTAAACCAGCCCATCGCCGTCGCCCGGGCCGAAGGTGCGGTCGCGTTGACCACGAGCAGCGCCAGGGACGGGAAGATCAGCGCGATTCCCAGCCCGGCGAGTACCGCGCCGGCCATTACCACCGGCAGGCTGGCCGCGAAGCCGATGGTCGCGAGGCCAGCGGCCTGCGCGATACCGCCGGCCAGGGCCGAGCGGCGCGCGCCCCAGCGGTCGGGGAGCCAGCCAAGCAGGAGCCGCGAGGCGACGACCGTGGCGGTGAAGACGGTGAAGGCGGCCGCCCCGTGGCCGATCCCCTCTCCGTCGAGCAGCAGCACGATGAAGCCGGCCAGCGTCCCGAACCCGACGTTGGCAAAGAGCAGGGCGACGCCGGGCCGGACCGCCGAGGAGGGCAGCCGGGGAAGCCGCCCGGAGGCGCGCGGCGGCGAGCCGCCGGCCTGGGCTCCCGAGGTCACCGGCAGCGGGGCGCCCGGAAGCGGGGCGCCGAGCTCGGCGCTGGCCACCTCCTCGGACGGTGAGGGCGAAGGCGCGTGCGGGCCGGGGGTCGGCGTGCGCAGCGAGATCAGCAGCCCGACCAGCGGAGCGACGGTGGCGAAGGCCCACACCCACTCGAAGCCGGCGGCGCTGTAGATGGCCTGGCCGATCACCGAGCCCAGGGAGATCCCGCCCCATACCGAGATGCCGAAGATGCCGATCACCTGGCCGCGGCGTTCCTCGGGCGTGAGGTCGACGATCCACGAGACGCCGGCGGTGAAGATCCAGCCGTCGCCGAAGCCCAGGACCAGGCGGGCCACGACCAGCCCGGCCACCCCAAGCGGAAGGAAGAGCATCGCGCCGCCGATCGAGGCGGTCACCAGGCCGATCATCAGGACGCGCCGGCGCGAGGTGGCGTCGGCGAGCTTTCCACCGAAGGGGCGCCCGATCGCGGCGGTGATGGCGAAGGCGCCGATGACCACCCCCACCGCCACGTCGCCGGCGCCGACCGGACCCTTCACGTAGACGGGCAGGACCGGGAGCACCGAGCCGATGGCCATGAAGCTGAACAGGACGGCGAGGGGGATCGAGGCGATCGCCAGGGCGCTCGCCGGCGCCGCGCCGGACTGGCTCGCGGCGGCCGGCGCTCCGCTGGCAGTGGCCCGGTTCATCGGCGGCCAGCGTACCGCCCGCGCACGGCCGTTCAGGCCCCGCTACACTTGCCTTTCGACTCGCCCGGGGCGGGTCGTTTTTCTGCCCCGGACGGTTTTCCATCGTTCACCATCCGATCGGAGTCAGGCTATGGCCCGCGGAGACGTTCGCGTCGCGATCACCCTCGAGTGCGAGGACTGCAAGCGCCGCAACTACCAAACCAACAAGAGCAAGCGCAACAGCCCCGACCGGATCACGCTGCGCAAGTACTGCCGCTGGTGTCGCACGCACACCAGCCACAAAGAGACCCGCTGAGGCGGCGGTGGCCCGCAACCGCAAAAGAGCCAAGCAGCGCAAGGCCAAGCGCCAGCAGTCGGGCGCCGGCCAGGGCGCGGCCGGCGGCGGCACGCACCACGAGGACGTCCCCGGGGCCCTCGAGCACGCCTCGGGGGAGGTGGAGGAGTTCGACGCCGCCCTGGTGGCCGGTGCCGACGGGAAGACCGCCGACGAGGGCGCCGCTCCCGAGGAGGACATCTCGGTAACCAACGAGCGCGAGGGCCTCGAGCATCCCGAGGAGCTCTCCACCCAGGACTTCGCCGAGCTCGAGGACCGCGTCGATGAGATCGAGCGCACGATGGAGTCCGGCGACCGCGACAAGGCGGTCGAGGAGGAGGAGGCGCTGGACCACGACATCGCCGAGCGCAGGGCGGCCGCGGCCGGCGCTCCCGCCGTGCCGGCCGCCAAGCAGGGCCTGTTCTCGCGCCTCGCTGCATTCCTGCGTGCATCGTGGTCGGAGCTCCAGCGCGTACAGTGGCCGGACCGCCGGCAGGTGGGGCAGGCCACGGCGGTGGTCATCGGCTTCGTGATCGTCGCCGGCGTCTACCTCGGTGTGGCCGACGCCCTGGCCCAGAGACTTGTCAACCTGATCATCTGAACCCGGAATCGAGCCCATGTATCGCTGGTACGTCGTAAACACCCGCTCCAATCTCGAAAAGCGCGTAAAGCAGGACCTCGAGCGCCGGCTATCGGCCCACGGCCAGCAGGGCCGCGTGCGCCAGATCGTCATCCCGACCGAGAACAAGGTCGAGATGAAGGACGGCGAGAAGGTCGTCAAGGAAGAGCGCACGATGCCCGGCTACGTCCTGATCAACATGGACTTCAGCCCCAAGGTCTGGTCGGTGGTCAAGGAGACCCCGAACCTCACCGGCTTCGTCGGCGCCTCCACCGACCCGGTCCCGCTCACCCAGGACGAGGTCGACCGGCTGCTGCACCGCGAGGTGGCCCAGAAGGTCGCCTCCAAGGCCCAGTTCACGATCGGCGAATCGGTCAAGGTCGTCGCCGGCCCGCTCTCGGACTTCTCCGGGGAGATCTCGGAGATCAACCAGGATGCGGCCAAGCTCAAGGTGCTTGTGTCAATCTTCGGACGCGAGACTCCGGTCGAGGTCGGCTTCGACCAGGTAAAGAAGATCTGAGATGGCCAAGAAAGTCCTAACCGAGATAAAGCTGCAGGCCCCCGCGGGCCAGGCCAGCCCGGCGCCGCCGGTCGGCCCCGCCCTGGGCCAGCACGGCATCAACATCATGGAGTTCTGCAAGGCGTTCAACGCCGAGACCCAGGAGCTCGGCGGCGTCATCACGCCGGTCGTCATCACCGTCTACGAAGACCGCTCCTTCGACTTCATCACCAAGTCGCCGCCCGCTGCGGTGCTGATCAAGAAGGCGATCAACCTCCAGAAGGGTTCCGGCGAGCCCAACCGCGAGAAGGTCGGCACGATTACCCAGGCCCAGCTGCGCGAGATCGCCGAGACGAAGATGAAGGACCTGAGCGCCAACGACGTCGACGCCGCCGCGAAGATCATCGCCGGCACCGCCCGCTCGATGGGCGTGGAGGTCGTCTGACCATGGGCCACAGCCGCGGATACGA
>CAIKSH010000312.1 GCA_903830015.1 uncultured Solirubrobacterales bacterium
ATCGTCCCGCTCGACGACTGCCTGCTGGCCTCCGAGCGCGGCAACGATGCGCGCCGGGCCGCCGTGGAGGCTCTGCGGCCGCTCGGCCTGCCCGCCTACGACCGCCGCTCCCACGCCGGCTTCCTGCGCAACCTCGTGGTCCGCGAGGGCCGGCGCACCGGCGACCTCCAGGTCCGCCTGGTCACCTCGCCGGGGCCGTTCGACGGCGGCGCCTTCGCGGCGGCGATGGTGGAGGCCGGCGCCACCAGCGTGATCCACTCGGTCGCCGAGCGCACCGGGGAGACCACCCACGGCGGCCGCGACACGCTCCTGGCCGGCAGCCCCGACATCGAGGAGCTCTGCGCCGGGCTGCGCTTCACGCTCGGAGCCGAGGCCTTCTTCCAGACCAACACCGAGATGGCCGACGTCCTCTACGCCACCGCCGTGGAGTTCGCCGGCCTGCGCGGCTGGGAGCGCTGCTACGACCTCTGCTGCGGGATCGGCTCGATCGGCCTGGTGCTGGCGCCCAACGCCGGCGAGGTGGTCGGGGTGGAGATCGTCGGCCAGGCGGTCGAGGACGCCCGGCGCAACGCCGCGATCAACGAGATCACCAACGCCGAGTTCATCGAGGGCAACGTCAGGGTGGTGCTCAAGGAGCTCGCCGCCGGGCCCGCGCGCCCGGACCTCGTCGTCGTCGACCCGCCCCGGTCGGGGCTCGCCCGCAAGGCGGTGGCCCGGATCGCCGAGGCCGGACCGCGCCGGATCGTCTACGTCTCCTGCAACCCGACCACTCTCGCGCCCGATGCCGCCCAGCTCGCCGAGGCCGGATACCGGCTGGCCCGCGTGCGGCCCGTGGACATGTTCCCCCAGACCCCGCACATCGAGTGCGTCGCCCTGCTCGAGCGGGAGGGCTGATGGCTGAGCTGCGTAAGGGCGAGCGCTCGGGCCTGGATGACGTCGAGCTTGCGTGGCCCGGGGGACCGTTCGGCGACCGCCTGGTGGAGCTCGTCCTCGCCGGGACCAAGCGAGCTACCTGCAGCCTTCTCGCCGAATGGGAGTCCGAGGGTCGCGAGCTCCCCGAGCCGGGGTCGCGTTGGGCCCTGATCGACAGCGCCGGCCGTGAGCGCGGGGTGGTGGAAACGACCGAGATTCGCGTGATTCCGATCGGTGAGGTCGACGAGGAGTTTGCCCTGGCGGAGGGCGAGGGCGACGAGAACGTCGCCGAGTGGCGGGCCGGCCACGAAGCTTTCTGGGCCAGCGACCAGCCCCACGTGGAGATCACCGACGAGACGATGGTCGTCGCTGAGCGGATCCGGCTCGTCGAGCGCTTCGAGGGGGAGGGCTGACCGTGGCCCCGCTCGCCCGCCTCACCGTCCGTGAGCGTTTTCAGCGCCTTCGGGCCGCCGCCCCGCGGATCGCGATCGCCGCGCTGGCCGCCGCGGTCTCCTACTTCATCGCCCACGAGGTCTTCGGGCACGCGAGCCCGTTCTTCGCCCCGGTCTCGGCGGTGATCGTCCTGGGGATAACCATCGGCGCGCAGCTTCAGCGCGCGCTCCAGCTCGCCCTTGGAGTTGCCTTGGGGATCCTGGCCGCCGACCTGCTCGTCGCCGTGATCGGCAACGGCGGCTGGCAGATCGGGATCGTCGTCTTCGCCGCGATGTGCCTGGCCGTCTTTGCCGGCGGCGACCAGCTCGCCGTCCGCCAGGCCGCCGCCGGCGGCCTGCTCGTGTCGGTGGCGGCGATTCCCGGAGACCCGGCCGGGGTGGCCCGCTTCGGCGACGCGGCGATCGGCGCCGCGGTAGCGCTGATCTTCAACTTCGTCATCTTCCCGGTCAACCCGCTGAAGATGGCCCGCCGTGCCGTCGACCCGGCCCTGACGGCGATCGCCGGCGTCCTGGACCAGGTGGCCGAGGCGCTCGAGAAGCGCGACCAGGAGGCCGCGGTCCGGGCGCTGCACGCCGCCCGCGACCTCGAAGGCCAGGTCGGCCACGTACAGGCCACCATCGTCACCAGCGGCGAGATCGCTCGCCTGGCCCTGGTCCGGCGCGGCCAGGTGGAGACGGTCGACCGCTACGCCCACGCCGTCGAGCTGCTCGACCGCGCCCAGGCCGACGTCGTCGCCCTGGCCCAGGGCGCCCACCGCGCCGTCGAGCTCGGCGACCGGATACCGCTCGAGGTGGTCGCCGGCCTGCGCGACCTCGCCGCCTGCGCCCGCCACCTCGGAGCCTCCTTCGAGGACGACTCCGAGCAGGAGCTGGCCCGCGCCGCGGCGGTCCGTGCCGCGGCGGCCACCACCGCCGGCCTGGACGAGACCCGCAACCTCTCGGTCAGCCTCGTCGTCGGGCAGGCCCGGATGACCGCCGGGGACTTCCTGCGTGCCATGGGGATCGAGCCCCAGGATGCGCGCGCGACCCTGCGTGAGGTGGCCGACGACAGCGAGGCCCGCAGCCGGATCGCCGTCGAAGCGATGCGCAGCCAGGGGCTCGACGCCGAGATCGACGCGGCCCGCCCCGGCGACGAATCGCCTTAGACTGCCGGCGATGCAGGCCGTGACCATCCGAGACGGGGAGCTCCTGGTCGAGGAGCACCCGGACCCCGAGCCGGGCGCCGGCGAGGTACTCGTGGCGGTCCGGGGCGCGGGCCTCAACGGTGCCGACCTGCTCCAGCTCAAGGGCGGCTACCCCGCGCCTCCCGGCTCGCCCGCCGACATTCCGGGCCTCGAGCTCGCCGGTGAGGTGGCGGCCACCGGCCCCGGCGCCGACCGCTTCGCCGAGGGCGACCGCGTGATGGGCATCGTGGGCGGCGGCGGCCAGGCCGGGCTCTGCGTGGTCCACGAGCGCCAGCTGATGGCGGTTCCCGAGCGGCTCGACTGGGCCCACGCCGGCGGCGTCCCCGAGGCATTCACCACCGCGCACGACGCGCTCTTTACCCAGGCCCGGCTGGCCATGGGCGAACGGGTGCTGGTCAGCGGCGCCGCCGGGGGCGTAGGAACGGCTGCCGTCCAGCTCGCCGCGGCGGCCGGCGCCACCGTGGTGGCCTCGGTCCGCGACGAGGCGCTCCACGAGCCGGTCCGGGCGCTGGGCGCCGCCGAGGTGTGCCTGCCCGACGCGAGCCCCGACCTGGGCCCCTACGACGTAATCCTCGAGCTCGTCGGCGCGCCCGACCTGGAGGCCAACCTCGGCGCGCTGGCCACCGGC